>NZ_JADPKQ010000243.1:0-547 GCF_023074015.1 Bradyrhizobium sp. 142 | reverse complement strand
CGTTCGACCGCAGGCGGCATGCGCCTTCGGTCCGCATCGGGAAGGCGAGGAGCCGAAGCCGATGACGAACGAACGCGGGAAGTCGGACGTGGCCACAGTGCGAAGCCGGCGAACGAGGCAGAGCGATCTGCGAAAGGAGCTGGTGGAGCGAAGGGCCGCGACCAAGGGGAATGCGGACCAGCAAAGCACGACCCGGACGCCGAGCCGGACGAGCGTGACACAGGCGCTGGAGCGCATACGACGAACTGCAAGGGAAAGGAAGAAGGAGAGGTTCACCGCGCTGCTTCACCACATCGATCCCGACCTGCTCGAGGCGGAGTTCTTCGCGTTGAAGAAGCATGCCGCGCCGGGCACGGACGGGGTGACGTGGCGGGACTATGAGCAAGATCTCAAGGCCAACCTTGAGGATCTGCATGCCCGTGTCCACCGGGGAGCGTACCGGCCGCAACCGTCGCGGCGGGTCTACATCCCAAAGCCGGACGGACGGCAGCGCCCGCTGGCGATCGCGGCCCTCGAGGACAAGATCGTGCAGCGGGCAACGGCTGTG
>NZ_JADPKQ010000097.1:0-24770 GCF_023074015.1 Bradyrhizobium sp. 142 | reverse complement strand
ACAAGCCTCCGCCAGTCAATCCCAGCAAGCCAAAGCCCAGGTTCTCTCTCGACCAGCTGGAGCTCATCTATGTGTGATTTTCCCGGGACAGCCCTGCGCTTGCGGGGAGAGGTCGGATTGGATCAAAGATGCAATCCGGGTGAGGGGGTACAGGTCTCTCGTGGATCTCCCGTGTTGAGAGAGGCCCCTCACCCCTCCCTCTCCCCGTAAGAACGGGGCGAGGGAGTGGGAGAGCGTTGCCCGCCTTACTTCACCACCCTCGCCGCTTCCAGCAAACGCTCGCTCGCGGTTGCCGTCGCCAGCACCGTGCCGTCCTCGCTCGTGAGCTTGGCTTCGACGAATGCAATCGTCTTGCCGAGCTGCGTCACAGTCGCCTCGGCGATGATCGGCCCGGGTCTTGCGGGACTGAGGAAATTCACAGTCATGCTGATGGTGGTGGTGTAGAGGCGGCCCTCGCTCATCACCAGCACGGCCGGCCCCATCGTGTCGTCGAGCATGGCCGACAGCATGCCGCCCTGGATGAAACCTGCCGGGTTGCAAAATTCGGGCTTGCCTTCGAAGCCGAGCTTGATCCAGCCGTCCCCAGGGCGCGCATCGAGCAATTGCCATCCGAGCAGCTCGGCGCAGGGTGGCCTTCGGAAGTTGTCGAGAGCGGTCTTGACCATGCGAAATCTCCGTTTCGCCCCGCTGTTAGCGCAGGCCTGCTGACAGCATGGTGTCAGGAGGATGCCGCCGGCGAGAGGCCCAGCGCGTGCGTGATCACCTTGCGCATGACGTTGGGCAGCGCTTCGTCGGCAAGGGTCGCGATCGGCACCCAGCGCATGCCCTCCGGTGCCCGCGTACGGGCTTGCGCCTTGGCCGTGTAAACCACCAGCTCCAGCGGGAAATGCGTGAACACGTGGGTGACGACGCCCAGCTTGCGCTGCCAGCGCGAGAGCCCCTTCAGCTCCGGCGCCTGCTGTCTCGCCCTGGTATCGTTCTGGCCGGCGAGCCAGTCCGAGCCCGGCACCTCGGTCATGCCGCCGAGCAGGCCCTTTTCGGGGCGCGAGCGGACCAGGAGCTCATCGCCGCGCGTGACGACGAAGGCAGCACCACGCCGCAAGGTTCCGTTCTTCTTGGGCGCCTTGCGCGGAAAGCTTTCCTGGATGCCCTGCGCGCGCGCCGTGCAATCCTCGTTCAGCGGACACAATGAGCACGCCGGCTTCTTCGGCGTGCAGATCGAGGCGCCCAGATCCATTAGCGCCTGCGCGCTATCGCCTGAGCGGGACTCGGCAAGCAGCGTTGCCGCCAATTGCTGGATCAGCGGTTTTGCCTGCGGCAACTCCTCCTCGACAGCGAACAGCCGCGACACCACCCGCTCGATATTGCCGTCGACCGGCATGGTGCGGCGATCGAAGGCGATCGCGGCAATCGCCGCCGCAGTGTAAGGCCCGATCCCGGGCAGCGCGTGCAACCCTTCCTCGGTGTCGGGAAAGACGCCGCCATGGTCGCGCGTCACCGCGACCGCGCAGGCATAGAGATTGCGCGCGCGCGAATAATAGCCGAGCCCGGCCCACATCCGCAGCACGTCATCCAGCGAGGCGCGGCCGAGTGCCGTGACATCCGGCCAGCGTGCGATGAACTTCTCGAAATAGGGCCCGACCGCCTTCACCGTGGTCTGCTGCAGCATGATCTCCGACAGCCAGACGCGGTACGGGTCCGATGCCTCGCCGGGCAACACCCGCCAGGGCAATCGGCGGCGGTGGCGGTCGTACCATTGGAGAAGCAGTGTCGGTCGCAACGACGTTTCCGGCAGAACAGGTTCCGACTTGGCCTTGAGGGCGGATTTGGGGCTCATGCTCTTTACTGTAACGACAACGCACCGGCCTCTCCACGTCATGCCCGCGCTTGTCGCGGGCATCCACGTCTTTCTTCGCGGAAAGAATGTGGATGGCCGGGACATCGGCGAGCGGAAACGGCGCCGTCCTTCGGACGGCTATGCCCGGCCAAGACGGGTAGAGCCTGTGGTCCGCGCCGTGGAGTGCTATAAGGGCTCATGTCCAAGCTTCGCCCCATCAAGCCCGGCCCCATCAGCGCAAAGCCGCTCTCGCTGCTGCTCAACGACGTCTTTGCCGAGGCCTATGCCAAGCAGGGCTTTGCCGCCCGCGAATTGGTGACGCGGTGGGCGCAGATTGCCGGGCCGGAGATCGCGGTTCATGCCGAACCGCTCAAGATGCAATGGCCGCGGCCTGTCGAGGGCCAGCCGCAGGAACCGGCGACGCTGGTGCTGCGGGTCGAGGGCCCGATGGCGCTGGAGATCCAGCACTCCGCCCACGTGATCCTGGAGCGGGTCAACCGCTTCTTCGGCTGGAGCGCGGTCGGCAAGCTCGCCTTCCGCCAAGCTCCCCTGTCCCGCGCCCGGCGGCCGGCGCGGCCCGCCCCGCCAGACCCCAAGACCGTCGCCAAGGTGGCGGAGAGCCTGGGCGATATCGAAGATGAACAATTGAAGACGGCGCTGGCGCGCCTCGGCGCCGCAATCAAGCGAAATTGAGCCTTATTCCGGCGCCAATCTGGACCCGTTCTTGCGGCCTGCCATTGCCTCAAGGGACGTTTCGAGCTAGCGACAGGCCGCCCGAGCGGGAACTTGATAGTATCCTTGACTGTATCCTTGGGGGCGAGACCACATCAATCCGGGAGCCGACCTTGATCATCACCCGCCGCGCCTTCACCACGATGCTGTCGCTGACCGGGCTTGCCGCGCTCGCTGGGCTCTCGCCGCTGCGGTTCATCTCCGAGGCCATGATCCCGGAAGCAATGGCGCAGGCGGCTGGCGATGTGGCCAAGCCGGTGTCGTTGCCCGACATGGCGCTCGGCCCGAAGGACGCCGCCGTCACCATCACCGAATACGCCTCCATGACCTGCCCGCACTGCGCGGCGTTCAACGAGCAGGTGTTCCCCAAAATCAAGTCGGAATACATCGACACCGGCAAGGTCCGTTACGTCTTCCGCGAGTTCCCGCTGGACATCAAGGCCGCCGCCGGCTCGATGCTGTCGCGCTGCATCGCCAATGGCGACGCGCCGAAATACTTTGCGGTCACCGACATGCTGTTCCGCCAGCAGAACGACTGGGTGATGAAGAACACCACGGAGACCTTGACGCGGATCGGCAAGCAGGCCGGACTCACCCAGCAGCAGGTCGAGGCCTGCCTGAAGGACCAGGCGCTGCTCGACAAGATCGCCGCCGACCAGAAATATGCCAGCGACGTTCTGAAGGTCGATTCGACGCCGACCTTCTTCATCAACGGCGAGAAGATCAAGGGCGAGACCTCGTTCGAGGAATTCGCGAAGAAGATCAACCCGCTGCTGAAGAGCTGATTCTCACGCTCGATCCTGATTCGTGGGCGCCAAAACCGTATCTTTCCCGGCATAAATCCCTTGGGAAAAGCGGCTTTCGCCGGTTGCCCTCGCGGCGCACCACGGCCATTGTCCGCCGCATGAGCCGCCTCGCGCGACTCACCCAGAGAGCGACATTGCCTTCCATGGCATTGTCCGGGCAGGGGGATTCGCGCCTGCCAATAGAGATGCGTGCTTATGAAGATCACCCGCCTGCGCCTTCACGGCTTCAAGTCTTTCGTTGAGCCGACCGACTTCGTCATCGAGCCCGGCCTGACCGGCGTGGTCGGACCGAACGGCTGCGGCAAGTCGAATCTGGTCGAGGCGCTGCGCTGGGCGATGGGCGAGACCTCGTACAAATCGTTGCGCGCCGCCGACATGGACGCGGTGATCTTCGCCGGCTCCGGCAACCGTCCGGCGCGCAACCACGCCGAAGTGACGATGACGATCGACAATGCTGATCGCACCGCGCCGGCGGCGATAAACGACAGCCAGCTTCTGGAAATCTCCCGCCGCATCGAGCGCGAGGCGGGCTCGGTCTACCGCATCAACGGCCGCGACGTGCGCGCCCGCGACGTGCAGATCCTGTTCGCGGACGCCGCCACCGGCGCGCGCTCGCCCGCCCTCGTCCACCAGGGCAAGATCGGCGAGATCATCCAGGCCAAGCCCGAGCAGCGCCGCCGCGTGCTGGAAGACGCCGCCGGCGTCGCCGGCCTGCACGCCCGCCGTCATGAAGCCGAGCTACGGCTGAAGGCGGCCGAAACCAACCTCACCCGCGTCGAGGACGTGATCGGCCAGCTCGCCGGCCAAGTCGAAGGTCTCAAGAAGCAGGCCCGCCAGGCCGTCCGCTATCGCGAGGTCGCGTCCAAGGTCCGCAAGGCTGAAGCGACCCTATTTCATCTGCGCTGGGTCGGGGCCCATGCCGAGGTCAACGATTCCGGCCAGACCCATGATCTCGCCGTGCGCGAGATGGCCGAGCGCACCCAGCACCAGGCCGAGGCCGCGCGCATCCAGGCGATCCGCGCCGCCGAAATGCCGGCGCTGCGCGATGCCGAAGCGCGCGCAGCCGCAGGCCTGCAACGGCTGACCAACGCCCGCGAACTGCTCGACCGCGAGGAAGAGCGCGCCAAGGAGCGCGTCGCCGAGCTCGAGCGCCGGCTGGCGCAGTTCGAAGGCGACATCTCGCGCGCCCAGCAGCAGACCATGGATGCCGACGTCGCACTCGAGCGGCTCGACACCGAGGATGCCGAGCTGAAAGAAGAGATCAAGTCGCGCGTCGAGAAGCGCTCAGGCGTCGACGAGCGCGTGGCCGAGGCCGAGGCGACGCTGACCGAAGTCGAGCAACGATTCTCCGAGCTCACCACGGAGCTCGCCGACCTCACCGCCAAGCGCAACCAGCTCGAGGCCAATGTCCGCACCCACCGCAACAAGCTCGCCCGGCTCGACCAGGAGATCGCGAATGTCGCCGCGGAAGAGCAGAAGCTCGCTGACGAGACCGGCGGCTTCGGCGATCTCGACGAGCTGACTGCCACGGTCGAGAACGCGGAGCAAACGCTTGCGGCTTCGGAAGCTGCCGCGCAGGCGAGCGAGGCCGCCCACGTCGCCGCGCGCCAGACGCTGGAATCCTCGCGCTCACCGCTGAACGAGGCCGACAAGCGCGTGCAGCGGCTCGAGACCGAAGCGCGCACCATCTCCAAGATCGTCAACGGCGAGACCAAGAATCTGTGGCCGCCGATCATCGACGGCATCACCGTCGACAAGGGTTTTGAAAAGGCGATCGGCGCCGCGCTCGGCGACGATCTCGACGCGCCGGTCGATCCGTCGGCGCCGATGCGCTGGACCCATGCCGGTGTCACCGACGGCGATCCGGAGCTGCCCGAGGGCGTGGTCCCGCTCGCCAATCACGTGCAGGCGCCGGCCGAGCTGGCGCGCCGCCTGGCGCAGATCGGCGTGGTGCCGCGCGAGCGGGGTGCCGAGCTGGTGTCGCAGCTCAAGACCGGCCAGCGGCTGGTCTCGCCCGAGGGTGACGTCTGGCGCTGGGACGGCTTTGTCGCCGCGGCTCACGCGCCGACCGGCGCGGCCCGGCGCCTTGCCGAGCGCGCCCGCCTCGTCGACATCGAGAACGAGCTGGAGCAGGCCCGCATCGACGCGCAAATCAAGCGCCAGGCGTTGGAAAATGCCGAGGCCGAGCTGCAGATGGCGGCCAGCACCGAGGGCGCGTCCCGCGAAGCCTGGCGCGCCGCGCAGCGCGAGCTCAACGCCGCACGCGAGCGCCACGCCACGGCCGAGCGCGAGATCAACCGCCACGCCGCCCGCAAATCGGCGCTGATCGAAGCGCATACCCGCCTCGCCGCCGACCGCGCCGAGGCCGAGGCCGCGCACGAATACGCCGCCGCTGCGATCTCCGAGCTGCCGTCGAGCGAGGACACCGAGACCCGTCTCGCCGCGGTCCGCAGCGACATCGAAGGCCACCGCCGCATGGCCGCCCAGGTCCGCGCCGAGGCGCAGGCGCTGGCGCGCGAGGCTGAGCTCGCCGACCGCCGCGTGCAGGCGATCCTTGCCGAGCGCACCGAGTGGCAGAACCGCAAGGTGAGCGCGACCTCCCATATCGATACTATCCAGGCCCGCATCACCGAGGTCTCGATCGAGCGCAGCGATCTCGAGAACGCGCCGGCCGTGTTCGCCGAGAAGCGCAGCGCGCTGATCACCGAGATCGAATATGCCGAGAATGACCGCCGCGTCGCCGCCGACGCACTCGCTGCCGCAGAAACCGCGATGGCGGAGACCGATCGCGCGGCGAAGCTGACCCTCGAAGCGCTGTCGAGCGCACGCGAGGCGACCGCACGCGCCGAAGAACGCATGGAAGGCGCCCGGCGCCGGCTGGAGGACATCGAGCGCGAGATCCGCGACATGCTCGAGGTCGAGCCGCAGACGGTCGCCGGCCTTGCCGAGATCGAGCCCGGCGCGGAATTGCCGCCGCTCGGCGAGACCGAGGAAGAACTGGAGAAGCTGCGCCGCGACCGCGAGCGTCTGGGCGCGGTGAATCTGCGCGCCGAGGAAGAGCTGCGCGAGGTCGAGACCCAGCACACCGGCCTCACCACCGAGCGCGACGATCTCGTCGAAGCCATCAAGCGGCTGCGCCAGGGCATCCAGAGCCTCAACAAGGAAGCCCGCGAGCGGCTCCTGACCTCGTTCGAGGTCGTCAACAGCCATTTCAAGCGGCTGTTCGTCGAGCTGTTCGGCGGCGGCGAGGCGGCGCTGCATCTGATCGAGAGCGACGATCCGCTAGAAGCCGGTCTCGAGATCATCGCCAAGCCCCCCGGCAAGAAGCCGCAGACGCTGTCATTGCTTTCGGGCGGCGAGCAGGCGCTGACCGCAATGGCGCTGATCTTCGCGGTGTTCCTCACCAACCCCTCGCCGATCTGCGTGCTGGACGAAGTCGACGCGCCGCTCGACGACCACAATGTCGAGCGCTACTGCAATTTGCTGCACGAGATGACCAGTTCGACCGACACGCGCTTCATCATCATCACCCATAACCCGATCACGATGGCGCGGATGAACCGGCTGTTCGGCGTCACCATGGCCGAGCGCGGCGTTTCGCAACTGGTGTCGGTGAGCCTGCAAGAGGCCGTGGACATTCTCGACCAGAACGTGGCGTGAGGCCGAAGTCGTTCCGCACCCATTGACGTCATCATCCGCCTTGTGCGCAATTGCGCACCGGGGCGGATGATCCAGCGCGCCGCGGCTCCTCGGTTAATGGCACTGGCTCGGATTACTGGATGCCCCGCCTGCGGGGCATGACCGCGGATGATGATCGCCCCAACTCTTCCCGCCGAACTCAAAGCCGCGCTCTACGCCAGGCTCCAGGGCTTTTCGCGCAGCGATGCGGCACAGCGATCGCAGAAGATCTCGAACGCCTATCGCGCCGGCGGCGGTTCCGGCACGATCAAGTCCGAGGCCGACGCGCTGGCCTATGCACTCGCGCGGATGCCGGCGACTTATGCGGCGGTGGCCGCGAGCTTGAATGCGCTGACAGACATCGTACCGGACTTCGCCCCTGAAACATTGCTCGATGTCGGCGCAGGCCCGGGCACCGCGAGCTGGGCCGCCGCGGAGGCGTTTGGCTCGCTGGGATCCTTCACCCTGCTCGATGCCAACGCGACCTTGAGCCGGCTGGCCCTCGAGCTCGCGCAAGACAGCGCACGGCTGGCCGATTGCCGCTATCTGCCGGGCGACGCCGGAGCGAACCTCGCCGAGGTCCCGCAAGCCGATCTCGTCGTTGCGAGCTACATCATCGGCGAGCTCGGCGAGAGCGACCAGCGCAAGCTGACCGAGGCAATGTGGGCAAAGGCACGCCACACGCTTGTGGTGATTGAGCCCGGCACGCCCGCCGGCTATGCCCGCATCCTCGCGCTGCGCCAGCAGCTGATTGCGCTAGGTGCTTACGTCGCCGCCCCCTGCCCGCACGAAAAGCCCTGTCCCCTTGTTGCGCCCGACTGGTGCCATTTCTCCCAGCGCCTGCCGCGCTCGCAGGCGCACCGCCAGATCAAGGGCGCCGAGGTGCCGTTCGAGGACGAGAGGTTCATCTACGTCGCCCTGACCCGCACGCCGCCCGCGACACGCGCCTCGCGCGTGCTCACGCCACCGGACGTCGGCAAGGCCGAGATCACGGCCAAGCTCTGTACTGAGCAGGGCGTCGAACTTGCGAAGGTGCCACGCCGCGACAAGCCCGCCTATGCGAATGCGCGGCGTTGGCGCTGGGGCGATGCAGTCCTGTCCTAAAGTTAACCTCGTTGCCCGCTTTTGCCTTGAACTCGAATGGCTGCCGATCCGACCAAGTCTAACCTCCCCTCTGCGCCGGGGCTCTCGCTCCGCGCCAATTTGGTCTAGGCTGCGCCCGCCTCAATTCCCCTTCAGGAGTTCTCCATGTCGACCGGCTGGATCGTTCTCGGCGTCATCGTCGTCCTCGTGCTGTTCGCCTTCAGCGCCTATAACCGGCTGGTGGCGCTGAGCCAGCGCGTCGGCCAGGCCTTTGCCGATATCGACGTGCAGCTCAAGCAGCGTCATGACCTGATCCCGAACCTGGTCGAGACGGTGAAGGGCTACGCGTCGCACGAGCGCGGCACGCTCGACGATGTCATCAAGGCGCGCAATTCGGCGATGTCGGCGCAGGGCCCGACCCAGGTGTCCGCCGCGGAGAACCAGCTCTCCGGCGCGCTCGGCCGGCTGATCGCGCTGTCGGAGGCCTATCCCGACCTCAAGGCCAATGCCAACTTCCAGCAGCTTGCCAGCGAGCTCTCCGACCTCGAGAACAAGATCGCGGCGAGCCGCCGCTTCTTCAACAACGCGGTCCAGGAGTACAACACCGGCATCCAGCAGATGCCCGCCGCGCTGTTCGCCGGCATGTTCGGCTTCACCCGGAAGGAGTTCTTCGATCTCGGCGCCGGCCGCACCGAGGTCGAGGCGACGCCGCAGGTGAAGTTCTGATTTAAGCCGCGGGGCCGGCAGGACAGCGCGCCATGGCCGCGTATGGTCTCTACACGCACATCGCCTCGAACAAGTTTCGTTCGATGCTGCTGCTCGCCGGCCTGTTCCTGCTGCTCTATGTGCTGGTCTACGCTGGCGCGCTGATCGCCGAAGTTCTTATCGACAGCGGTCAGACCGTCGCTTTCTATCTGAGCCGCGCCTTCTCCGACCTGCTCAAGGCCTCGCCCTTTGCGACGATCGCGGCGGCCGCCTGGATCGTGATTGCCTATTTCTTCCACCAGTCGATGATTGACGCGGTGACCGGCGGCCACGACGTGACCCGGCAGGAGCAGCCGCGGCTCTACAATCTGCTCGAAAACCTCTGCATCTCCCGCGGCATCCCCATGCCGAAGCTGAAGATGATGGAGAGCCCGGCGCTGAACGCGTTCGCGACCGGCCTCAACCCGCGGCAATATGCGATCACAGTGACCACGGGCCTCCTCGATGCGCTGGACGATAAGGAGATCGAGGCGGTGCTCGGCCACGAGCTGACCCACATCAAGAACGGCGACGTGCAGCTCATGGTGGTCGCCGTCATCATCGCCGGCGTGGTCGGCTTCTTCGGCGAATTGTTCTTCCGCCTGTTCACCAGCTTCAACTGGAGTTCCGGCTCCGGCGGCTCGTGGTCCTCTAGCTCCTCCTCATCATCGCGGTCGTCCTCGTCATCGAGCGACAGCAAGAGCTCGGGCGGCGGCGCGGTCGTGGTCATCATCATCGCAGTCGTGCTGATCGTGGTAGCCTGGCTGTTGTCGCAGGTGGTGAAGCTCGCGCTCTCGCGTTCGCGCGAATATCTCGCCGACGCCGGCTCGGTCGAGTTGACGAAGAATCCCGATGCCATGATTTCGGCCCTGCGCAAGATCGAGAACCGCGGCGAGCTGCCGGGCGCGACCTCGGCGGTGATGGAGCTTTGCGTCGACAATCCGCGCGAAGGCTTTGCCGATCTGTTCGCGACTCACCCGTCGGTGCAGTCCCGGGTCGATGCGCTGGTCAAGTTTGCTGGCGGCCACGATCCCGGCCCGCTGCCGGCCGACGAGGACACCAAAGAGCCCAAGACGCAGGCCGACCAGCAGGATGCCCCGCCGCCGCTGTCACAGGGGCCGTGGAACGACGCAGGCGGCCCGGCCAGTCCACCGCCGCTACCCGCGCCAAGGCCCTCCGGAACCGCAAGTGGCAATCCGATGGGGAATCCTGTCGGCCCTTGGGGCCGCCATTGAGCGCGTGATTTGACATCAAGCGCGACTAGTTTCGCGGCAATTGGGAAAAACCCCGGGAATTGCCGCAACGACGTGCCGAGGAATTGAATTCTCCCTTGTTTCTGCCATGTTCGCGCCCAACAGCAGACTCGGGACATCGATTTGGGGCCCGGCCGATTGCGACCTCGCGATCGGGGGCGCGCGTTAGGGGACAGCAATGGCAAAGCCGGCAGTGGTTGTGGTGGGCGCGGACAAGGGCGGGGTCGGCAAGACCACGGTCTCGCGCACCCTGCTCGATTATTTTTCCGCCAACAACGTGCCGACGCGCGCCTTCGACACCGAGTCGCCGCGCGGAACGCTAAAGCGCTTCCATCCGGGGATTACCGAGATCGTCGATATGATGACGACGTCGGACCAGATGAAGATCTTCGATACACTCAACGCGGCAAGCCCGTCGGTGACCGTGATCGACGTCCGCGCCGGCCTGCTCTCGCCGGCCCTGGCCTCGCTGCGCGACATCGGCTTCCTCGATGCCGCCAAGGCCGGCCAGATCACCTTCGCGGTGTTCCACATCCTCGGGCCCTCGATCGCCTCGCTGGACGAGATCGCCGAGACCGCGGGCTTCATGACCGGTGCAAAATATTTCCTGGTGAAGAACTTCATCAACGACACCCAGTTCTTCCAGTGGGACCAGGCGACCTACAATTCCTACTTCCACCGCATCAAGGACGCGACCGAGCTGACCATTCCCAAGCTTAACGAAATGGCCTACGAGCAGGTCGAGGTGTCCTCCGTTCCGTTCCTGAAATTCGTCGCCAACAAGGGAATCAACGACGAAGCCGCCAACTATTCCTTCGTGCTGCGCGGCTATGTCCGACACTGGCTCGCCAACGTCTGGAGCGAGTTCGACCGGATTCGGCTGACCGATATCGTCGGTTCGAAGTCCGCCGGTCGCAACAGCGAAAAATAGTTGCGCAATTCGGGCGGATGCGGCTGGATTGAGCGGTGAATCCGCGCAGATATGGCTGTCGATGCCCGCGACGTCTCTGTACATCATCTGCTCGCCCCGCCCGCAGGTCGGCAAGACGCTGCTGGCGCGGCTTTTGAGCGAATTTCTGCTGCTCAAGAACGGCGACGTCGCGGCCTTCGACGTCAACCTGAAGGAACCGTCGCTGGTCGACTTCCTGCCGAAGATCACCGAGACGGCTGATGTGATCGACACCTTCGGCAAGATGCAGCTGATGGACCGCGTGATCGTCGACGACGGCCTCGCCAAGGTGATCGACCTCGGCTTCCACGCCTTCGACGAGTTTTTCAAGATGGCCGACGAGATCGGCCTGCTGAAGGAGGCGGCGCGCCGCCATGTCGCGCCGATGATCCTGTTCGCCGCCGATACCGACCGCGCCTCGGCCCGCGCCCATGAAATGCTGCGCGGGCAGATCCCGCGGATGAACCTGATCACCGTCGACAACGAGTTCATCATCCGCGGCGAGTTGCCGCCTGCGATGGCCGGCGGCCGGCTGCTCCGCCTGCCGGCGCTGCCCGGCTTCCTCAAGACCTATATCGACCGGCTGAACTTCTCCTTCACCGGCTACCTCCGCCAGGAGAAGGACTCCTCCACCGAGCTGCATCAGTGGATTCGGCGCAACTATCTCGCCTTCCGCGAGCTTGAGCTCAGCCTGATCTTGCAACGGTCCTAGACGATAAATTATACCCGGATAATATTGACTGTGGGACGGGCTGGGGTTATGGCAGCGGTCATCCGCGTCCTCTGAGCAAGGTCCTACCCCGTGAGCATCGACCGAAAGGCAGTCATTGCCGCCTACAAGGAGCGGAAGACCATTGCTGGCATCTACGTCGTCCGCTGCGCGCCGTCGGGAAAAACTTGGGTCGGCCAGGGCCCCAACCTGCAAACAATCCAGAACCGCATCTGGTTTTCGCTGCGCCAGGGCAGCCACGCCGCAGCCTCCAGGCCGCATGGAACAGGCATGGCGAGGCGAGCCTGACGTTTGGCGAATGTGAGCGTCTGGAGAATGAAGAGACGGACTACGTCCGGAATGCGCTCTTGAAGGAGCGCTGCCTGCATTGGCAGGCGGCGCTGAACGCCGAGGCGATCTGACGATCGCCCTACCGCGGCGACCGCTCAGTGCCCCTCGAACGTCATCAGCGTGCGCACTGGAACGTCCATGGCGCGCAGCTTGGCGGCGCCGCCGAGTTCGGGCAGGTCGATGATGAAGCAGGCCGCGACCACGTTGGCGCCGATCTGCCGCAGCAGCTTGACCGCGCCTTCCGCGGTGCCGCCGGTGGCGATGAGGTCGTCGACCAGAATGACGCGCTCGCCGGGCTGGATCGCGTCGACATGCATCTCCATCTCGTCGATGCCATATTCGAGAGAGTAAGCGATGCGCACGGTGGTGTGCGGCAGCTTGCCTTTTTTCCGGATCGGCACGAAGCCGGCCGAGACCTGATGCGCCACCGCGCCGCCGATGATGAAGCCGCGCGCCTCCATGCCGGCGACCTTGTCGATCTTGTTGCCGGCCCAGGGGTTGACGAGTTCGTCGACCGCACGGCGGAACGCGCGCGCATCGGCGAGCAATGTGGTGATGTCGCGAAACTGGATTCCGGGCTTGGGATAGTCCGGAATGGTGCGGACGCTCGCCTTCAGATCGTGGTCAAACATCATTGGTGCCTCTCAATCGACGCCCGCATTCAACCGGAATGCGTTCTCGACAATTCGTAAACCTACCTCGCCGCTGAGCGACATCAGCGATTCCGGATGGAACTGCACGCCGGCGACCGGCAGCGTCTTGTGCTCCAGCGCCATGGCGACGCCATCCTCGGTGCTGGCGGTGACGGATAACACCTCCGGCATGCTGTCGCGCTCGACATAGAGCGAATGATAGCGGCCGATCACGATCTCCTTCGGCAAGTTGCGCATCAGCCGCCCGCCGCGCACCTGAACCCGCGAGGGCCGGCCATGGGCGGGATGGCTGAGTTGCCCGAGCTCGCCGCCGAAATATTCGCCGATCGCCTGGACGCCGAGGCAGACGCCGAACACCGGCAGCTGCTTCTCCAGCGCCGCATCGATGGTCTTCTTGATCCCGAAATCCTCGGGCCGCCCGGGACCGGGCGACAGCACGAGCAAATCCCACGTCTTCTGCTTGAGCATGTCGAGCGCATGCACGTAACGGACCACAGTGACGCTGGCGCCGACCTGACGGAAATAGTCCGCCAGCATGTGCACAAAACTGTCGTCATGATCGATCAGCAGCACGCGCTTGCCCGAGCCCGTAGCGTCGGGCGCGAAGGCAGACAGCGGCTTTGGCGGATCGCCCCGCAGCGCCTGGAACAGGGCCGCGGCCTTGACCTGGCATTCGCGGTCCTCGGCGGCGGGATCTGAATCGAACAGACAGGTCGCGCCGACGCGCACCTCGGCGAGACCATCCTTCATGCGGATGGTACGGATGGTAAGACCGGTATTGATGCTGCCGTCGAAATTCACCGCCCCGATCGCGCCGGCATACCAGCGCCGCGGCGAGCGTTCGTGATCCTCGACGAACTGCATCGCCCAGAGCTTTGGCGCGCCGGTGACCGTCACCGCCCAGGCGTGGGTGAGAAACGCATCGAGCGCATCGAAACCGGGGCGCAGCATGCCCTCGACGTGGTCGACGGTGTGGAATAGCTTTGAGTAGGTCTCAATCTGCCGCCGCGCCAGCACCTTGATCGTGCCGGGGACGCAGACGCGCGCCTTGTCGTTGCGGTCGACGTCGGTGCACATGTTGAGCTCGAACTCGTCCTTCTCCGAGTTCAGGAGCTGGCGGATCTGCTCGGCGTCGCCGATCGCGTCGGTGCCGCGCGCGATCGTGCCGGAGATCGGGCAGGTCTCGACGCGGCGCCCGTCGGAGCGCACGAACATTTCCGGCGAAGCCGACACCAGAAATTCGCCGTCGCCGAGATTCATCAGCGCGCCGTAAGGCGACGGGTTGATGACGCAGAGCCGCTGAAACACTTCCGCCGGCGAGCGCTCGCAGGGTTCGGCAAAGAGTTGCCCGGGCACGGCCTCGAACAGATCACCACGCGCGAAGGCCGCACGCGCGGTCTCCACCGTGGCCTGATATTCGCCGGGCGCGTGATCGGCAAAGCCCTGGCGCGGGGTTTTGAGATAAGGACTTTCGGCGGTCTCGCGCGGCAGGCCTTCGGTGGATTTGCCCTTCCAGGAAAAATCGTAACTCAGCACCACGCCGCGGGCGGTGGCGCGATCATAGGCGAGCAGGCGATCCGGCACGTAGAGTACGATGTCGCGCTGGTCTTGCTCGCGCGCGCGCTTCTGCACGAGGTCCTCGATCTGGAAGACGAGATCGTAGGCAAAAGCGCCGAACAGGCCGAGCAGGCCGTCGTCATTGGCGGAGAAGGCGGCGACGAGATCGCGCACCAGCGACATCACGCTGGCGCGCCGCGTGCGCTGGTCCTCCTCGACCGGCGCATCGCCGCGGATGATGTGGCCGGACAGGCGCGAAGCGGTCGTCTCGGAGATCACCACGCAGGGCTCGCGCAGGACGTCAGCGAGGAAGGCGATCAGCACCTGCCCGCGCTCGTTGAGTGCCTCCAGCGCAAAATTGAAGCCCGTGGTCTCGAGCTTGAGCGGCGGGTCGGAGAAGCCGAGATCAAAGCTCTCGTAGCGGCCGGGCACGGTCGTGCCTGACGACAGCACCACGCCGCGGCGGCGGTCGAGCAGGCTGACGAGATCGTCGAGCCGATTGGCGCCGCCGGAAAACTGCTCCGCCACGCGCGTGATCGCAAGCCCTGCGCGGGTCACATAGTCGCTTCTGGCCGGGAGGGCAAAGACGGTCCTGTTCATGTAATCCTCTTGGGGTCCTCTTACGAGACTTGCCGAGGAAACGCCACACAGGACAAACGATCAGGCCGCCGCACTGCGTTGGCGACCTCAGACGATTTGGGAAAGGAAAATCGCACCGGCCACCTCGTCAGGAGGTGCGCCACCAAAGACGGGCTGGGCGGACGGCGGTGCTCATGGACGGATACTCACCATGGGGCGGGGACGGCGTCAAGGGTGACCAGACTGCCTCGATGACCAAAATGGCGCGGACCGCATCGAGGGCTTATACCGGGGTGTTGAGGCTGTCACGACCCGCGGCCGCCTCTGCGGCGTGACGCTCAATTTCGGCCCGCGTTACGGTGAGCGCGGCCTCGCCGTCAGATCCAACGACGTTGGCGCGATCACCCAGGGTTTCAATCAAAACGCAGGTATTTCCTGTGACCGCATACCATGACGCGTGGTCGTCGCTCACGCTCAACGCCGTGATCGTCGCGGCCGGATCCAGACCCGACTTCCGCAACAGCAGGTCGATGGCTTCGGCCGCCAGCTTTTGCTCGGCGATTCTCGAAAAATTCCCGATTGTGTCAATCCCCACAGTCGATAGCCGCGCACCCACTGTCGGGCTGCGCGTGGCGAGTTCATAGAGTCGTCCACCCGCTTCTTCAAAGACGCATAGCCGCGAGCCCTTGTCCGTCTTGACGCCAAAGGCCGTGCATTGCTGCCCCTCCACTTCCATGTCGAATCCTGGAAGAACCATGAGCTTGAGCTCTGGCTCAGGCGCCACCGCCCCGCATGCCGCGGCGACCGTGATTTGTAGGCGGTCAGTCATTTGGAAGCTGATCTGGCGAACGCTCCGCCAGATCCGGCGCTGCGACAGATGCGGATTAAGTTGCGCAAGCCGCGCGATCTCGGAAGCATATTGCTCCTGCTCGACGGTGCGCAATTCTGGCCAGCTCGCGATCCATCGGGCCGCGAGCCGCGTCATCGGCTGGTGTTCCTCTGCTTCATAGAAACGAAGGTCAAGCGCATTGAGCGCCGCGGCGCGATTCTCGAATCCGTTCTGCAGTGCAGCCTCGGCGGGGTGTTCCCCCACCCAAGCTATCATCTCTTGCAATATCTGGTGTTGCGCGCTCGCTCCCATGGCCTTCAGTCCAGCGAGCGCATCGCCGGACGTCGTAGGAAGCATCTCGACGCCCGTGTTACCGATGAACTGACTGTGACCGCCGTTGTTGACCTGAGCGAGATAGTAGTCGGCGTGGTAAGCCTGCATAGCCACAGCCGGCAGCTCACGCCCCGTGTAGACGCCGAGGCGTTGAATTTCGTTGACGTAATCCACTACCGCGCCGGTCAGATAATCAGCCTTCTCGGGCTTTTGAGCCGCCTCCAGCGCACTTCGAGGCACGACAACAGTAACCTGCCTCCTTCGATCATCACGCCTCCCGCGATCGCCATGGCGAAATTTTATGCCACTACGCCTTCTGATTGCAAAAAACAATTGCAATCGTGACGCAGCAGGAGGCGTTAGTCGGCGAGCGCTCAGCAGGCCGCCGCTACCCTAGATGCTTGCGGAAAAACTCCGTCGCCCTTCCCCAGGCGAGCTCGGCGGCTTCGCGGTCGTGTACGGCCTGGCGCTGCTCGTTGACGAAGGCGTGCTCGGCATCATAGCGGAACAGCTCAAGCGACTTGCCGGCGGCCTTCATGCTCTTTTCGAAGGCATCCACCAACTGCGGCGTGCACCAGTCGTCCTTGTTGGCGAAGTGGGCCTGAAGCGGGATCTTAACGTCGGCGGGCTTGGCCGCCTGCTCCGGCGGGATGCCGTAGAACACGACGCCGGCCGCAAGCTCCGGGATCCTGGTGGCGCCGATGATGGTCACGGCGCCGCCGAGGCAGAAGCCGGTCAGGCCGACCTTGGCGCCATTGCGCGACAGATATTGCGCGGCGCCGCGCACGGTCTGCGTCGTGGCATCCATGAAGTCGAGCGAGTTCATCTCGTTATTGGCGGAATCGGTGTCGTGATAGGGCACCACCTTGCCCTTGTAGAGATCGGGCGCCAGCGCATCGAAGCCGGCCAGCGCAAAGCGGTCGCACAGCCCCTTGATCTGGTCCGACAGACCCCACCATTCCTGGATCACGACCACGCCCGGCGCGTTGCCGCGCGCGGCGTTGGCGAGATAGCCCGAGGCATCCTTGCCGTCGGGGCGCTTGAAGGTGATCGCGGTTCCCATAGTGTCCTCCGATGATGTTCTGGGGGCGAGGGTATTTTGGCGGGTGGAAGCGCCTGAGGCAATCCACACTCTTGTCATTCCGGGGCGCGCGATAGCGCGAGACCGGAATCCATTCATCCACCCACTCTGCAGCGCTATAGATTCCGGGTTCGCGCTATCGCGCGCCCCGGAATGACCAGCCCACAAAAAAGCCCCCTCGCGGGGGCTTTCTCACTGTCGTTCGCACCGCTCAATGCGAGTCGGCCCAGACCTTCTTCTTGGTGAAGTACATCAGCAACGCGAAGATGATCAGGAACGCGAAGACCTGGAAGCCGAGGCGCTTGCGCGCTTCCATGTGCGGCTCGGCGGTCCACATCAGGAACGTGGTGACGTCCTTGGAATATTGCGCCACCGTGGTCGGCGAGCCGTCGTCATAGGTCACCTGGCCATCGCTGAGCGGCTTCGGCATCTTGATGGCGTGGCCCGGGAAGTACTTGTTGTAGTAGGAGCCCTCCGGAATGGTCACGCCTTCCGGCACCTTGTCCTCAAAGCCCTGGAGCACCGCCGCGACGTAGTCCGGGCCTTGCTCCTGGTATTGGCTGAAGAAGTCGATGATGAACATCGGGAAGCCGCGGCCATACGAGCGGGCCTTGGTGATCAGCGACAGATCGGGTGGCGCCGCACCGCCGTTCGCCGCACGGGCTGCTTGCTCGTTCGGGAACGGCGAGGGGAAATAGTCGGCCGGCCGGCCCAGACGCTCGAACATGTCGCCGGCATCGTTCGGGCCGTCCTTGATCTTGTAGTCGGAGGCAAACGCCATCGCCTGCGCCACCGAATAGCCGGGGCCGCCCGCTTCCGCGAGGTTGCGGAAGGCGACGTAGGACAGGCCGTGGCAGTTGGCGCAGACCTCCTTGTAGACCTTCAGGCCGCGCTGCAGCGCGCCGCGGTCAAACGTGCCGAAAGGGCCCGCGAACGACCACTTGTTGCCGGGCGGCCTGTCGTTCCCCTCGGCGGCGCGGGCGCTGTCGATCGAGCCCGCGAACAAGGCACCGGCCAGTGCAAGCACGATCGCGGTCGACACCATCGGCGTCGACTTGCTGCCGGTCTTGGCGAGCACCGCGTCGGCGATCGAGTTCGGCACCGGCCGCGGCGTCTCGATGCGCGCGAGCAGCGGCAGCACGATCAGGAAGTAGGCGAAGTAGCAGAACGTCAGGATCCTGCCGGCGATCACGTAGATGCCTTCCGGCGGCTGCGCGCCGAGATAACCGAGCAGGATACAGACCGCGACGAAGATCCAGAAGAACTGCTTGGCCAACGGGCGATACTTTGAGGACCTCGTCTTGGCGCTGTCGAGCCAGGGCAGGAAGCACAGGATGAGAATCGCCGAGAACATCGCGATGACGCCGGCGAGCTTGTTCGGGATCGAGCGCAAGATCGCGTAGAACGGCAGGTAATACCATTCCGGCACGATGTGCGGCGGCGTCACGCCCGGGTTCGCCGGAATGTAGTTGTCGGCGTCGCCGAGATAGTTCGGCATGTAGAAGATGAACCAGGCGTAGAGCAGCATGAAACAGGAAACGCCGAACATGTCCTTGATGGTCGCGTGCGGCGTGAACGGAACCGTGTCCTTTTCCGCCTTCGGCTCGACGCCGTCCGGATTGTTCTGGCCGGCGACATGCAGCGCCCAGACGTGGAGCACGACCACGCCTGCGATCAGGAACGGCAGCAGATAGTGCAGCGAGAAGAAGCGATTCAGCGTCGGGTTGCCGACCGAGTAGCCGCCCCACAGCAGCGTCACGATGCTCTCGCCGGCGTAGGGAATGGCGGAGAACAAATTGGTGATGACGGTGGCGCCCCAGAAGCTCATCTGGCCCCACGGCAGCACGTAGCCCATGAAGCCCGTCGCCATCATCAAGAGGTAGATGATGACGCCGAGGATCCACAGCACCTCGCGCGGCTCCTTGAACGAGCCGTAATAGATGCCACGGAACATATGGACATAGACCGCGACAAAGAACATCGATGCGCCTACCGCGTGCATGTTGCGGAGCAGCCAGCCGTAGTTCACGTCACGAACGATCAGCTCGACCGACTTGAAGGCGAGATCGGCGTGCGGCGTGTAGTGCATCGCCAGGATGACGCCGGTCAGGATCTGGATCCCGAGCATGAAGGAGAGGATGGCGCCGAAGGTCCACCAGTAGTTCAGGTTGCGCGGGGTCGGATAGGCGACGAAGGAGGAGTGGATGAGACCAAAGATCGGCAGGCGCCGCTCGATCCATTGCAGCGCCGGATTGCTCGGCTGGTAGTCGGATGGTCCGCTCATGATGCGATCCTGAGGAAATAAGACGACGAGACGACGCGAGGCTTCGGATGCGAAGCTCAGCCGATCTGGATTTTGGTGTCGGAAACGAACTGGTACGGCGGAACCGGCAGGTTCGCGGGCGCGGGCCCCTGGCGGATGCGGCCGGACGAATCGTACTGCGAACCATGGCAGGGGCAGAAGAACCCGTCGTAATTGCCCTCATGAGCGATCGGGATGCAGCCGAGATGGGTGCAGATGCCAATCACGACCAGCCACTGCTCGTGGCCGGACTTGACCCGGGCATCGTCGGCCTGCGGATCGGGCAGGCTCGCCACGTTGACGGCGCGCGCCTCGTCGATCTGTTTCTTGGTGCGGTGGCTGATGTAGATCGGCTTGCCGCGCCAGAACACCTTGATGTCCTGCCCCTCGGCGACCGGGCTGAGATCGACTTCGATCGGCGCACCGGCGGCGATCGTCGCGGCGTCGGGATTCATCTGGGAAATGAAGGGCCAGAGCGCGGCCGCGCCCCCTACTGCTGCGGCTGCCCCGGTTGCAACGAATAAGAAATCACGGCGTGTCGGATGGTCCGCCGAAGACGCTGTCGTCACGATTCCAACCCTTTCTTCTTATGCTCCCGGCGGAACCGCTCCAGGGGGCGCCCAAACGTCCCCAGAACAGCCTGCCGGCGCCCGCGGCCCCCCGCGGCGGCAGAACTTCGCATGTCCTCACCAAAAAGGGCGAAAACAGCAGTCCAGAATCGTTCTATTCGCACCCTTGCCGGACGAGCGCAAGCCCGCTATCGGCGCGGGAGCGTGCAATGCACGAATTCCCGCGCTAGCGATGTTTTATTGAGACATTTTCGATCCACACCAGCCCACTGCCCGGCCATGCACATCGCACTTTTCCAGCCCGACATTGCCCAGAACACCGGCACGATTCTCAGGCTCTGCGCCTGTTTGGGACTGTCGGCCCATATCATCGAACCGGCCGGCTTCCCGTTCTCGGACCGCCTGTTCCGCCGGGCGGGAATGGACTATCTCAACCACGTCAGCGTGACCCGTCACGACTCCTGGCCGAAATTCGAGCAATGGCGGGCGGCGCGGGGCTGCCGGCTGCTGCTGTTCACCACCAAGGGCGCGACCGACTACCGCGATTTCGGTTACCAGACGTCGGACATCCTGCTATTCGGGCGCGAGAGCGCCGGCGTCACCGACGCGGTGGTCGAGGCCGCGGATGCGCGGCTGGTAATCCCGATCACGCCGGGGCTGCGGTCGCTCAATGTGGCGATGACCGCGGCGATGGCCGCTGGCGAAGCCCTGCGGCAGGTCCGCAACCAGCCAGTTTGATACGTTGAGGAGAGACGATTGAGTTACGCGGTCAAGGAGGTCTTCCTGACCCTGCAAGGCGAAGGCGCCCATGCCGGGCGCGCCGCCGTGTTTTGCCGTTTTGCCGGCTGCAATCTGTGGAGCGGCCGCGAGGCCGATCGCGGCGATGCCGTCTGCAAGTTCTGCGACACGGATTTCGTCGGCACTGACGGCACGCTCGGCGGGCGCTACGGCTCGGCCGCAGACCTCGCCGGCACTGTCGCCGCGCAATGGACGGGAGCGGCCGACAATCGCTACGTGGTGCTGACCGGCGGCGAGCCGCTGTTGCAGGTGGACGCAGCCCTGATCGACGCGCTCCATGCCTACGGCTTCGAGATCGGCGTGGAAACCAACGGCACGATTGCCCCACCTGACGGACTCGACTGGATCTGCGTCAGCCCGAAAGGCGGAAGCGAACTCGTCTTGCGCCACGGCCACGAGCTGAAGCTGGTCTATCCGCAGGCGCTCGCCGCGCCGGAGGCCTTCGAGGGCCTTTCCTTCGAACGCTTCTCGCTGCAGCCGATGGACGGGCCCGAGGTCGCCGAAAACACTGCGCGTGCCATCGACTATTGCCTGCGTCATCCGCAATGGCGGCTCAGCGTGCAAACGCATAAATCGCTCGGCATCAGATAGGATTGGTTTTCGAACAGATGTGGGAATTGACGAAATCGTTCCGCTTCGAGGCGGCGCATTCATTGTCGGGAACGACGTTTGGCGCCGCCAGCGAAGAAATCCACGGCCACTCCTTCCGCGCCGAGGTGACGGTGCGCGGCACGCCCGATCCGGACACCGGCATGGTGGTCGATCTCGGCCTTCTCCAGCGCGCGATCGAGGACGTGCGGCTGATGTTGGACCACAAGTTCCTCAACAAGGTCGAGGCGCTCGGCACCCCGACGCTGGAAAACCTCTCGCGCTTCGTCTGGGAGCGGCTGGCCCATATCGGCAAGCTCACTCGCGTCAGTATCCACCGCGACAGTTGCAACGAGAGCTGCACCTATTACGGTCCGGAAGGGTCGAGGCAATGACATCGACGATGGACCCGAGCTTGATCGACGATCGCAAGGCTCGCGCCCGCGCCTGGTTCGAAGCCTTGCGCGACGACCTCTGCGCCAGCTTCGAGTGGCTGGAAGACGACGCGCCGCAAAGCCTCTATCCCGGCGAGGCCGGCCGCTTCGTGCGCACGCCCTGGCAGCGCACCGACCACTCTGGCGCACCCGGCGGCGGCGGCGTGATGTCGATGATGTACGGCCGACTGTTCGAGAAGGTCGGCGTGCACTGTTCGACCGTACACGGCGAGTTCGCTCCCGAGTTCCGCGCGCAGATCCCAGGCGCGGCGGAGGATCCGCGGTTCTGGGCCTCCGGCATCTCGCTGATCGCACACTTGCGCAATCCGCACGTGCCCGCCGTGCACATGAACACGCGCTTCGTCGTCACCACTAAGGCCTGGTTCGGTGGCGGCGCCGACCTCACGCCGGTGCTCGACCGCCGGCGCACCCAGGAGGATGCCGATAGCATCGCCTTCCATGCCGCGATGAAGCAGGCCTGCACGCAGCCGAACGGCGTCGCCGACTACGACAAGTACAAGACATGGTGCGACGAGTACTTCTACCTGCCGCACCGGAAAGAGGCCCGCGGCGTCGGCGGCATCTTCTACGACTGGCACGACAGCGGCGATTGGGACGCAGACCTTGCCTTCACCCAGGATGTCGGCCGCGCCTTCCTGAAAGTCTACCCGGACATCGTGCGCCGCAATTTCGCGACGGCCTGGACGGCTGAGGATCGCGAGGAGCAACTGGTCCAGCGCGGGCGCTATGTCGAATTTAACCTGCTCTATGACCGCGGCACCATTTTCGGGCTCAAGACCGGCGGCAATGTCGATTCGATCCTGTCGTCGCTGCCGCCGGAGGTGAAGTGGCCATGACCACGATGAAGCCCGCATCGAAGCCACTGCCCCGCGCCATGCTGATCGACATGGACGACACAATTCTCTCAGCCTATGCCCGGCCCGAGATCGCCTGGAATACGATCGCGAACGAGTTCGCCGCGGAGCTTGCGCCGCTGCCGCCACAGCAGGTCGCAACCGCGGTGCTGGCTTTCGCGCGAAACTTCTGGGCCAATGCGGAAGCCGCGTGGCGGCTCAAGCTCGCCGAGGCCCGGCATCTGACGGTCAAGGGCGGTTTTGCCGCGCTCGCCGCGGCCGGTCACCGCGCCCTGCCCGACGATCTTGCAATTCGCCTCGCCGACCGCTTCACCGCCTATCGCGAGGAGGAGATGTTCGTCTTCCCCGGCGCGCATGACGCCATCGACAGGCTCAAGGCGCTCGGCATCAAGCTCGCGCTGGTGACCAACGGCGCCGCCGACATCCAGCGCGCCAAGGTCGAGCGCTTCGAGCTGGCGCATCGCTTTCACCACATCCAGATCGAGGGCGAGCACGGTTTCGGCAAGCCCGAGGAACGCGCCTACCTGCATGCGATGGACGCGCTCGGCGTCACCGCAAAAGACACCTGGATGATCGGCGACAATCTGGAATGGGAAGTCGTGACGCCGCAGCGCCTCGGCATCTACGGCATCTGGATCGACGTGCATGGCGACGGCCTGCCCGAAGGCTCGACCGTCAAGCCGGACCGCATCATTCGCTCACTGACCGAGCTCGTACCAGCCGGCCGTAACCAGAGCGCAAAACAAATTATCGCAAAACAACCCTATGCACAGTAGCCGCACGCTGCAAAATCAACGGCTTACGGATTTTACGAAAAGAATTTGATCCGTCGGGCAAAACAGGGGCATAATGTCATCATCGCGGCGCATGGGATGGAAACGTCCTTGCGCAACCGATCGAACAGGCGTCCATGCTCTCGTCACGCGTCCGCTCCGGCTTGAAACGCCGTCATCGGCGTTTCAGCAGTCCGGCAGCGGATGCGGCTGCCGCAGCATATCCACCAATCCAGCATCCCGTGATCGGCGTGTCATGCCGGCTAGCTACTTTCCGGCGCAAAAATCGCGGTTCTGATGGGCGCGGTCATCCGCCGCTTCCTCATCCACGTCCTGCCACGCGGCTTCCACCGCATCCGCCACTACGGCCTGCTCGCCAGCGGCATCCGCGCCGACAACATCGCGCGGGCGCGTGAGTTGCTTGCCGTTTCAAACTCCCAGGCCGAGCCCACTGGTGCCGCCGTCGATGCCGGCAAGCCGACTTGTCCATGCTGCGGCGGTCGCATGATCATCATCGAGGTGTTCGCGCGGGGCAACACCACGGCATCGGCCAACAGCTCCACCCATCGCAATCAGGGTCGACACCTCATGACCGCGTCACACCTCCGCAAATCTGATCGCCGCACTAGCTGCCTCTCGACCGGCCACGGTAGAGCGCGCTCAGATACCCAGCCGTCGGCTCAAACCGTCCGACAATTCACCGCGATCGACGCGACCCGCCGCTCATCCAGTAGCCGTTTCACCGTCCACCGGCTTGCTGGAGCGCCTCGACTCCATTCACACACCTCATCCGCGGCACTCAAATCCCCATAACCCACGCCGCGACATCCACGTACCCCCTCCCGCGGTTTCCTTGTATGGGGCTTTTTTTGTCAAGGAGTTCTTTTGTCTTTCGTCAGTTTCTTTGTTCGATCTCAAAGCCCGTTTCTTCGTCCCGACCCGCGGCTCGCTGACGTCGTCGCGCGCAGGAGCTGTCAAGGTTGGTCGTCGCGCCAACCGTGCGGCATGCTCCGGGCTTGCCAGGCCATACCTTGACAGCTTCGAGCACGACGGCACCGCTCGGTGCGATCGGGATGACGATCAGAGGGGAGCCCGCTTGCGGGGCGCGGATCAGTCGCGCCACAACCTTGTATTCGGTGGGTCCAAGGACCCAAACCATGATGCAGTCATGCGCATCGGCAGCGAAGCTCCGAAGCGGCGGACCCATTCTCCCTTTCGGCATTGAAAGCCAAGGAAACACGTCGGGGCTCCGCCACC
>NZ_JADPKQ010000399.1:0-107914 GCF_023074015.1 Bradyrhizobium sp. 142 | reverse complement strand
GCCCTCCTGCGCGGCCTTCCCTCGAGCCCGCAAAAGCACGCCAGATAGCGCCGCCATGTCCCCGCCATCGATCCGGTAACGACGCATCTTCTCGGCGCCAGGCATCATTATCCCCAGCTGCCACTTCGCTTTGCTCAGTTCGAAAGCCAAGTAAATCGTGGCATACTCGCTTCCGGCGGGTGCGTCAGTGTGATCAGTACGCATCGTTGATCCTCCAGGGTGAGTTGGTGGTCACAAACTCAATTTACCCCTGACCACCTGCCACCCCATAGGATCTACGGCTACGTCCTGGACTGCCCCCTACACCGCATCAAACGCGCGTATCGGCGGCAGATTGCCAGTGAACTTCTCCACCTCCACCGTCGTCAGCTGCCCCGTGCATCCCTGTGCGAAGGATGAGGTGCCGACGTCGCGGGTGAGGACGTTCGGATTGCCGTGAACGCAAAGCGGCGCTTCGTCCTCGGGGTCCATCGGATCGTACCAGGCGCCGGTCGGCAGCTGGACGACGCCGGGCACGATGCCGTCGGTGACGTGGACGGCGGCGAGGCAGGCGCCGCGGTCGTTGAACAGGCGGATGATGTCGCCGTCGGCGATGCCGCGCGCGTTCGCATCGCGCGGGTTCATGCGTGCGACCTCGCGGCCGCGATGTTTTGCGGCGAGCGAATGTCCGCCGAAATCGAGCTGGCTATGCAGGCGCGTCACCGGCTGGTTGGCGACGAGGAAGCAGGGCGCCTCTGGCTTGGGCATATCGGTCTTGTCGAGCCAGACCGGATGGCCCGGACAGTCCGCATCGCCATGGCCTGCGATCTTCGCTGAGAAGATTTCGATGCGTCCGCTCGGCGTCGGCAGGGCATGCGCGACCGGATCCTCGCGGAAGCGGCGCAGCCTGCCGCCGTCATCGGGCTGTTGCGGCACGACCAGGCTGCCGCGCTGCCAGAACTCCTCGAAGCTCGGGGCCTCCAGGCCGCGCGCCTTGAGCGAGGCGCGGGTCGGCTCGTACAGATGCTCCAGCCACTGCCGTGACGTGCGCCCTTCGGTGAAAGGCTCGCGGGCGCCGAGACGGTCGGCGAGATCGGCGAAGATATCGTAGTCGTCGCGCGCCAGACCAAACGGCTCGGCGATGCGGTGCATGGCGACCATCAGGGGATCGTTGGTGGAATAGCCGATGTCCTCGCGCTCGAGCGTCATGGTCGCGGGCAAGACGATGTCGGCGTGGCGAGCCGTGGCGGTCCAGGCGAGCTCATGCACGACCAGGGTATCGACTTTCGCAAACGCCTTGCGCAGGCGGTTGATGTCCTGATGGTGATGGAAGGGATTGCCGCCGGCCCAGTAGACCAGCCGGATGTCTGGATAGGTGCGTGTCTCGCCATTGTAGCGATAGGTGGTTCCCGGATTGAGCAGCATGTCGGCGATGCGCGCCACCGGAATGAAATCAGCAACACCATTGCGGCCCTGCCCGAGCGTCGGCCCCGGCACGTCGTTGACGCGGCGGCCGTAGTAGCCGATGGCGCCGAGCGAATAGGCGTAGCCGCCGCCGGGCAGACCGATCTGGCCGAGCGCTGCCGCCAGCACCATGCCCATCCACACCGGCTGCTCGCCGTGTTCGGCGCGCTGCAGCGAATGGGAGACGGTGATGAGTGCGCGCTTTCCGGCAAGCCGGCGCGCGAGCTTGCGGATCGCACCCGCGTCGACGCCGCAGATCGCGGCGGCCCATTCGGCGTGCTTGGGTTGGCCATCGCTCTCGCCGGTGAGATAGCGCAGGAACACCGGCCAGCCCTCGGTGTAGCGATCGAGGAAGGCCTGATCATGCAGGTTTTCTGCCACCAGCGTGTGGACGATGCCGAGCATCAGCGCGGTGTCGGTGCCGGGCACGCAAGTCAGCCATTCGGCGCCGGCTTCCACGGGAAGATCGTCACGCAGCGGGCTGACCAGGACGAACTCGCAGCCGCGGCGGCGCGCCACATCCATGGCGCCGCGCTCGACATGCTTGCTGATCGAGCCGCCGGCCACCATGGAGTTCTTCAGCGCCATGCCGCCGAACGCCAGCACGATGCCGGTCTCGGATGCGATCTGCTCCCAGGTGACGTTGCGCTTGGTGATGTCCTCATAGCCCGCCAGGATCTGCGGCAGCAGCACCGAGGACGCGCCAGAGGAATAGGAATTGACCGAACGGACATAGCCGCCCATCGCAATATTTAGGAAGCGATGGACCTGGCTCTGGGCGTGATGGAGGCGGCCTGCGCTCGACCAGCCATAGGAACCGCCGAACACGGCACCGGGGCCGCGCGTGTCGCGGATGCGCGACAGCTCGTCTCCCAAGAGGTCGAGCGCCTTCTCCCAGCTGACGGAGACGAATTCATCGCGGCCGCGGCGATCGTCGGGACCGGGACCGTGCTCGAGCCAGCCGCGGCGGATCGCCGGCTGGCCGATGCGCGCCTGGTGGCGCAACGCGCCGGGAAAATTGTCGATGATGCCGTTCCGATCTGGACCCCCGGCATACGCCCTGACCTCCAGCCCGGCCTCACTGTTCCGCGCCGAAAACACGCCCCAATGCGAGGTGTGCGGCTTAAAACCGTCCGACAGGTCGAGGCCGGGGTCGGGGAAGCCAATCGTGTCGTCCATCGTCTCGTCCTCATTCCAACCCAAGGGGGAAGGCAGGAATGCCGTTCCCGTCGCAGTTCCGATGGCACTATACCGATCCAACCTGCCCATGTCCTCGGGATCAGGGTTGACGAAACCGACCGGGCGTGCCGAGCGAACGATTTCCATCAAGTCAGGGGCGCGGGTGAGCGAGGTATGCGCGCGAGCCGTCATCATATGAAGGGCTTGGAGATGGAGGCTTGTCCTAATCGTCCCGCCCGGCGACGAGGTAGGAACCAGCGGAACGCTTGCGACTTAGCGAGTTGGAGAGTTCGGAGCACGATCAAGATGGGCAATAGCGGCGTTGGCATGCTTCTCGGTGACACCTCGGCTACGATGGTGTGGATGTTGTTTCTTGGCGCCTTTGTGCTGGGAGGGGCGATCCTGTACGGCGTGATCAGGTCGGGCCATCTACGCCGAAGCGAGCGAGCTCAACTCGATCGGAATACGCAAGCGGCGCAGGATCTCGACGATCCGCAGCGGCGGACAGCTGCCGATCCGCAAGTTGCGCGGGGGAGCAGGGCTCCCGCGAACAGTGCCGTCGCCTGGTCGGCCGGCGCGGCGCTCGTGATTGCAGTTATTCTTGTGATTGCTGTCTACAACGGGCGCGACGTAGGTCAGCAAACCACGACGTCCTCCCCGAACAATGCTTCAAACGTGACTACGGGTTCGGCTGCGCCAGGCAGCCCCGGCAAATAAGCGGGTCCGGGCGTGTCAGCCAGTGCTCCTGGTAGAACGAACCCCTTCTTGCTTCCTGCACGCTTGTCGCTGCATCCGTGATGGGAAGACGCGAGGTCGTGCCGTCACCGGTCTCGCGCTTGATATCGTGCACAGTGCAGCCGGCGGAACGCGGCACGTTTCTTGCTCTTTCTAGCGGAACTTCGGGGGATTTTCCGCATGAAATTGGTCAGCAAAATCACAGCGATCGTCGTCCTGCTTGCAGGCCTTACGGCGCTATCCGCGCCGTCCCGGGCCCAGGACAAGGTGTCCGTCGGCGTATTTCCCGTCAGTTCGTCGCTCCCCTATTTCGTGGCGCTGGAGCGGGGCTTCTTCAAGGAGCAGAACATCGAGCCCGAGATGACCAAGCTGATGGGCGGACCGCCCAACGTCGCCGCCATGATGACCAACCAGATCGAAGTGTCCGCGGTGCTGGTGATGCTCGAAGGGCTCAATGCCGACGTCAAGAAACCGGGCGTCGCAATGTACATCAGCCTCAACAGTCAGACCAAGATCTGGAAGATGGAGCAGTTCGTCGTCCGCAACGGCTTTCCGGCGAACTCCATCGCCGAGCTGAAGGGCGCCAAGCTGATGTCGGCGCCGGGCCCGGCCAATCTCAATACTGCGAAAGCCATATTGGCCAGGAATGGCCTCAAGGAAGGTGACTATACCATCGATCAGCTCGATATGGGCCAGCACGTCAACGCGATGACGGCGGGTACCTTCGACGGCGGCTACACGCTGGAGCCCAATGCCTCGATGATGATCAAGGCCGGCATCGCGCGGTCGATCGAGGCCGGCGTGATCTCGAAATACATTCTCGGCAGTGAAACCGCGGATGCCTATGCCGCCGGCTGTGCGATGACCACCGATTTCATCCAGAAGCGGCCCGACGTGGCCAAGCGCTTTGCCGCAGCCTGGGCCAAGGCGATCGCGTTCATCAACGCCAATCCGGATGATGCCCGAAAACACCTCGCCAAGAATACGTTCACGCCCGACAACGTGGTCGACATGGTGTCGATGCTTGGTTACGTCATGGCCAGCGACCTCAGCGCGAAGCAGCTCGCGGATTTTCAGGCGTTTGCGGATTTCGGCACGTCGATCGGCGTGGTGCCCGAAAAGGTCGATGTCAGCAAAGTCCTGCAGAAGTTTTGAGGGGCGCGTGACAATCCTGGCCTCAAGCGTAGCGAGCGGGCCGGCCGGTGGCTTTGACGAGTCCCGCCGGACGGCGCCGCATGTCACCATCCGCGGCCTGAGCAAGCATTATCCCGACGCCGTCATCTACGACCGCTTCGACTTCGATATTCCCCGCGGCAAGCTGATTTCGGTGTTCGGACCCAACGGCTGTGGCAAGAGCACGCTGATCAACATGATCGCGGGCCTCGTCCCCGCCGATGCCGGCGAAGTGCTGTTCGACGGACGGCCGCTCAGCCGCGTCAAGTTCGGCTACGTGTTCCAGAACTATCGCGAGGCGCTGTTTCCCTGGCTACCGGCGTTCGACAACATTGCCTATCCGTTGAAGGTGATGGGCGTGCCAAGGGCGCAACGCCGGCAGCGGGTCGAACGCCTGGTCGCGCATCTCGGCGTCAAGATCGACCTCGCGCTGTACCCCTACCATCTGTCTGGCGGCCAGCAGCAGCTGGTGTCCATCATGCGCGCGCTCATCGTCGAGCCCGAGATCCTGTTCCTCGACGAGCCGTTCTCCGCGCTCGACTACGAGATGACCCTGTTCATGCGCGACCAGCTGCAGCGCGTGTTCATGGAAACGAAGACCACGACGCTGCTGGTCTCGCACGACCTCGAGGAAGCGGTCTATCTCTCGGACTACGTGCTGCTGCTGTCGCGCCACCCGGCGCGGGTGGTCGAATTCGTCCCCTACGACGCGCCGCGGCCGCGCACCGACAAGACCCTGTCGGAGCCGGGCTTCATCGCCACCAAGGCACATTGCCTGAAACTGTTTCAGCGTGAGGTGCACCGGGTATGAAGACATCAAATGCATTGCTGCCGCTGGTCGGTGTCGCCATCCTGCTGGCGGTCTGGAGCCTCACCACGGCCTTGAAGCTGGTCGACCCCGTGCTGCTGCCGTCGCCGCTCGCGACCTTCCGGACGCTCTGGGAGAGCATGCTCAGCGGCAAGCTCGGGATCGATTTCCTCAAGACGGTGATGCGGACCATCTCCTCGACCGCGATCGCCGCCGTGATCGCGATCCCGCTCGGGATTCTGCTCGGCTCTTCCGAGAAACTCTATCGCTCGGTGGAGTTCTTGATCGACTTCTTCCGCTCGACGCCGGCCTCCGCGATGTTCCCGCTGTTCCTGGTGCTGTTCGGGGTCGGCGACCGCACCAAGATTTCCGTCGCGGCCTTCGGCGCCGCGCTGGTGATCCTGTTCAACGTCGCCTATGGCGTGATGAACGCGCGCAAGACGCGGCTGCTGGCGGCCAAGGTGATGGGCGCGTCACGGATTCGAGTGCTCTTCGACGTGATGCTGTTGGAATCGCTGCCTCAAACGTTCGTCGGCCTGCGCAACGGCGTGTCGCTGGCGCTGGTCATCATCGTCGTTGCCGAGATGTTCATCGGGTCAACCGACGGCCTCGGCCAGCGCGTGTTCGAGGCGCAGCAGCTGTTCGATATGCCCGGCATGTACGCGGCGATTTTCGCCGCCGGCGCGCTTGGCTATTCGCTGAACCTGCTATTCTTGCTGATCGAGCGCCGCTTCGTGCACTGGGCAGGGCGATAAGTTCGATCATCCCAACGCGGCGGGCAGCGATGAACGAACAGGCGGCCTTCGTATTCGCGCGCGAATGCCAGCAATGGCCAATCGCGATCTTTTCCGGCGATCATCTGCAGCCCGACTGGAAGCGAAGCGTCCTCGACCACACAGGGCAGTGAAATCGCCGGCAATCCAAGCGCATTCGCAACCGGCGTGAACACGGCGTGGCCGCGCGGGCCGACAGGCTGGCCATCGATCGTGGTGGGATGTGATTGCGCCGCCGGCCACGGCATCGCCGCCGCGCTGGGCGTGATCAGGAAATCGTAACGCTCGAACAGGGTTTCGAAGACGCGCCTTATCGAAGCGATCGTATCCAGCGCGTTGAGATAATCCCTGGCGCTGTATTTCTGTCCGGCCACAGCCATGTCCGCGATCGCGGGCGCGACCCTGTTCTCCCAATCCCGATGCTGCGAGAGCAGCCAGGCAACGCCGGTCTGGCTGATGACCGGCCACACCTGTCCAAGCGGCTCGGCCAGATCGAACGGCGAGATCAATTCGACATCGAGGCCGAACGACCGCATCCCGGCCACGGTCCGATCGACCGTATCGCGAATGATGGGATCGACCGCCGCACCGCCAAAGCTCGGCGCGTAGGCGATGCGCGGGCTGCCTGCGACGGATTCGCCGAGCAGCCGCTGCCAGGCCGGACCGGCGACGACTTCCATGCCGCTGACGATATCGTCGACACAGCGTGCGATCGGTCCGATCACCTCAAAATCGTGCAGGATCGCGGGAAAGCCCCTGCCCCGCCGGACCATATCGCGCGACGGTTTGAACCCGAACAGCCCGGTATGGGCGGCGGGGCGCCGGATTGAACCGCCGCCATCGGTGCCGAACGCCAATGCGCCCATGCCGGACGCAACGGCCGCGACCGCGCCGCCGCTCGATCCGCCCGGCGTCAGCGCCGGATCCCAGGGGTTGCCGGTGGTGCCGAACACCGCATTGTGGGTAAAACCGTGGACCGTGAACTCCGGTACATTGGTCTTGCCTAGAATGACCGCGCCGGCTTCACGCAGCCGCCGCACCGGCAGCTCATCTTCGTCGGGCACGAAGTTCTCGTAGAGGCGGCTACCCCAGGTGGCGCGCAGCCCGGCGACCAGAATGTTGTCCTTGATCGTGACGGGGACGCCATCGAGCCTGCCCAGGGGACGTTTGTCCTTCCATCGCCGCGCGCTCGCGTCGGCTGCGCTGACGGCGCCGGCTTCGTCCAGGGTGACGATGGCGTTGAGCTTCGGATTGATATCGCGAACGCGCGCCAGCGTCGCGTCGATGACGCGGCGCGGCGAGAGGCCGTTCACATAGGCTGCAGAAAGCTGCCCCACGTTGAGCGACCAGAGCGGGCGATCTTGGTGTTCCATCGCGTCAGCCCAGCTTGGGATACCTCGCCTTGTCGAAGAAGCTCGAACCCGCGACGTACTTGCGCTCGTGCGACATGTCGGGCAGCTCACCACCCTCACCGCCGCACTCAAACGTCAATTCGAGCTGAACGCCGCTGGGATCGTAGACGAACAACTGCCAGAGTGAAGTGCCCGGCACGATGAATTCGCGCCAATCGAGCCCAGCCGCCTTGAAGCGCGACACAAAGGAGCGATAGCCGGAGCACGACAGCGAGACGTGATCGATTGCCGCGGTGCCCGCCGGCGCCTTGCCTTCCGGTCCCAACGCAGGACCCCCGGCATAGACGTGCAGGATGGCGAGGCCCCCAGGCTGGGTACAGCCGAGCCATGCGCCGGGATAGCCGAAATCGGGCCGGGGGAATTCACGCAGGCCGATGATGTCGACATAGAATTTGCGCGTTGCCGCCAAATTCTCGGTCTTGACAGCGATGTGATAGAGCCCGTGAACCGTGGCAAGCGGCAGCTGCGTTTCGGTAGCGGCGGTCATGGTTTCATCTCCTCAGATCCTGCTTCCATCCAATGGCAATCCAACATCGCGATAGAGCGCCTTCAGGCTATTCTGGAACGCCGCCCCGTTCTTGTGCCGTGTCCCCTCGACCGGATCGGTGCCTTCAAGCATGGTGTCGGTCGCCTCGAGCGAAAACGCCATCGCGAAGCGCATGCGTTCCTGGCGCAGCGCCTCGATGTCGGCGAGCCAGCCCGCAACGTCGGCCTTGCCGTCCTGATGGCGGCGCGTGATCAGCGCTGCCGCATTCGCGGCATCTTCGAGCGCCTGCGTGGCGCCCTGCCCCAGGGTCGGCACCATGCCGTGGGCGGCGTCGCCGAGATAGAGCACGTTGCAGCCGTCGGCGCGGTAGAGCAGCGTGTGTTCCTGCATCCGCGCCCAATGCGTATCCGCGACGTTCTCACAGACGGTATCGATCAGCCACCGCGCCTGGGGGCTGGGCTCGGCGTTGCGCGGTGCATAGGCCGTGCGCAAGGCTTCCTGCGTTTTCAGATTGTCCGCGATCGGAGCCTCGGGATGAATCGGAAACGTGCCGGCGACATAGATATGGCCGGGCGGTACCTTGAACGACAGCAAGCGGTTCGGACCGTTGAACCATTGCGCGTAGTCGTCGATCAGCCCACCCGCCGTATCGGCGACCAGCAGGCGGAAGATCGCGACACCGGTCTGGCGCACCTCCGGTTCGCCCGAGATCGCGCGCCGCACCGCCGAATAGCGCCCATCGGCGGCAATCAGGAGATCGATATCATCAAGCCGCCGCGTCTTCCCGTTTTGAATCCATGCAATCGAGGTCTTGCGGGGATCGGCGGCGTCGCGGCCGATCTCGGCGATCTCGCAGCCGTAGGAAACGCGATCCCCCGCGGCCGCGCGCAGCACGCGGTAGAGCTCCGACCAGCGGATTCGCCAGCCGGGCCCGTCGGCAACATCAGCCAGCGGCAGATCGAATAGCACGGTGCCGTCGGTGAGCGAGATCCGCCAATTGTGCCAGAGATAGCTCGAGGCGGTAATGAGATCGGCAAGCTCCGGATCGATCGCCTTCACCGCCTTGACCGCGTTCGGCCCGACATTGAGCCCGGTGCCGGCCTCGGAATGGTCGTCACGCGCGACCCGCTCCAGGCAGATCACCTCGACGCCATCCAATCGCGACAGTCGCCGCGCCATCAAGCATCCGGCGACACCTGCACCGACGATGACGATCCGCATCAGGCACTCCCCTCTCGCGAAACGATCACTGCAACCAGCCCGCCGCCGTCCGGACCTTGATGCTCGGCGCCACCGGACACAAAGATCCGGCCGTCGCCGATCACGCCGGCGACCATGCCCGCGACCGCGCCACGAACATGGCGCTGGGCGTTGATATCGGTGTCATCGAGCATGGTGTGCCGGTTCCCGCGAATTTTTCCGCGTCGATCCGGCTCGCATTTGACCAGCACGGTCGCGATTCTCATGGCGTCAGCCGCCGAAACCTGCGGCCGGGCATCGATGTCGAGATCGGCCAGCACGTCGACGACGGCGCCGATATCGAGCGCGTCGGCCATCGGGCGATGCGCGATGCGGAGCGGACCGGCCCAGCGCGCGCTGTTGCCGAGCACGACCACCTCATTGCTCTCGACCTCGACGCCCGAAGAGATGCTGGCGCGCGGCGACTGGATCGAAAAATCCGACAGCAACGAAGCGTCCTCGAACGCGGAAGGCGCGAGCTCGCCAAGCGCCACCGCCACCCCGAACGCTCCTGCCGCACGCGCAAACGCCATCGACTTGTTTGAATCGCTTGTCAGCGGCGTCTTCCCGGCGGCGATCGCCGCCGCGGCGCGCGCCACCGTGACGCAGGGACATTTGACCTGCACGAAATGCACGTCGCCCAGATGTTCGATTCCCGCAGCGGCGATCGCGGTGCGAACCGCGTCGGCAACACTTTCGATATGAGCACGCCGGCCGACATCTTCCGCAGCAACCGGCGCGCTGAATGCCGTGCCGATCGCGAGCGAGGCTCCCACGCCCCGGCCTGGCCCGCTCTCGCCCGCGCAGAAGACGCTGTAATGCGGACTCATGACACCTTCCGTACCGCCCGACAGCACGCAGGGAATTTCGCGGATCAATTGCTCGGCCGGTTTGTCTAGATGCTTTGCCAGCAGCGCCATCAGGGTCTGTGTGAAGTAGCCGCGGGTGAAATCATTGACGCCGCCATTGCCCTCGGTCTTGCCGATGATGGCGACGATTTCTGCCGCGCGAACCGTCCCGCTCGCGATCAGCCGATCGAGCTCGGAGAGATCCCCCGGATGCGCCATCGACAATCGGAATATCTGCGCCGTCTTCACGTGTTCCTCGCCTTGCGCGTCAGTTCAAACAGCCGGCTCGGGCTCAGCGGAATCTCCAGCAACTCGATCTCCTGCCGCTTCAAATCCAGGGCATCCTCGATCGCCTGCGCGAACAGCGGCCCGACCGGAATTGCTCCAGCTTCGCCGGCTCCCTTCATCCCCAATGGATTGAGCGGCGACGGCGTCACGGTATGATCGAGCTCCATGCGCGGCACCTCCAGCGCCGTCGGCAGCAGATAATCCGCCAGCGACGCATTGAGCAGCTGGCCCTGCTCGTCGAACGACAGCTTTTCGTAGAACGCGTTGCCTATGCCCTGCGCGACCCCACCATGGATCTGACCGGCGAGGATCATCGGATTGATGACGGTGCCGCAATCGTGAACCACGACATATTTGAGAACCTCGATATCGAATGTTTGCGGGTCGACTTCGATGATGGCGGCATGGACGCCGTTCGAGGTCGCGCCCATTGACGGTCCGAAATATTGCGTCGATTCCAGCCCCGGCTCGGTCCCCGGCGCCACCGCGCCGCGCATCGGATTGGCGCGCCGGGCCAGATCCCCGAGCCGGATGAATTTGCCGGGGATGCCGGTGATCGCGACCTTGCCGTCGGCAAGCACCAGATCCTTCTCCGAACATTCGAAGGCGTCGCTGGCGAGCTTGAGCGCCTTCTTCCGCACCGCGCGCGATGCCTCGCTCACCGCCGTGCCGGCGACGACGGCGCCACGGCTCGCAAACGTGCCCGCGCCCCAATAGAACTGGTCGGTATCGCCGGTGACGATATCGACATCGGTCACGTCGACACCGAGCTCGTCGGCGACGATCTGCGCAAAGCTGGTGAAATGGCCCTGGCCCTGGGTACCGATGCCGGTCGCGACATTGACCTTGCCGTTGGACTGGATCTGGACCTTGGCGCCCTCGTAGGGCCCGATGCCGGTACCTTCGACATAGCAGGCGACGGCGATGCCGACGCAGCGCCCCTCGGACCGCAGTCTCGGCTGCTCGTTGCGAATGAAGCCATCGTAGCCGATCAGTTCCAGCGCCTTGTCGAGCACCGGCTCGTAGTTGCCGCTGTCATATTCAAGCGGCTGAAAGTCCTGATAGATGATCTCGTTCTTGTAAGGAAACGCATCCGGCGGAATCAGATTGCGGCGGCGGATTTCCGCGGGATCGATCTTCAACTCGTGCGCGGCCAGATCGAGAAACCGCTCCATCACGAACACGCCGTGCTGCCGTCCGGCGCCGCGATAGGGTGTCACGATCGGCAGATTGGTGAACACGGCGGTGAAGGTGCTGTCATAGTCCGGCACCACGTAGGGGCCAAGCAAGGTGCACTGGCTGTTGATCGGGACCGTCAGCCCATAAGGGGCGTACGCGCCGGCGTCATGTAAGAACACATCCTTGATACCGAGAATGCGGCCGTCCGCGGCGAGCGCGATCTCCGCGTCATGAATCTGCCCGCGCTCGTGCGTGGTGCTGAAGAAGTGTTCCAGCCGATCCTCGATCCACTTCACCGGCCGGTTCAGCTGCATTGAGATCCACGGCAGCATGACCTCTTCCGGGTAGAACATCATGATCTTCGGCCCAAAGCCGCCGCCGATGAAGGGGGCGATCACGCGGACCTGGCGCTCGCTGAGGCCGAGGATGGCGGCAAGGCCGTTGCGCACGAACACCGGCGCCTGGGTGGTGTCCCAGATCGTCATTTGGGCGCCGCGTGCATCCCATTGCGCCACGACACCGCGGGTCTCGATCGGCGAGGAGATGCCGTGCTCATAGAGAAACCTGCGTTTGAGGATCAGATGCGCGTTCGCCGCCGCGCGGCGGTAATCGCCCTTGGTCTGGCGCACATGCGCCGAAATGTTGGAGCCGAGATCATCGTGGACATGCGTCGCCGTGTTCAGCGCGCCTTCGCAATCGACCACCGCCGGCAGGATTTCGAGATCGACGACGAGGTCGTCGAGCGCGTCCTCGGCAATGTAACGGCTATCGGCCACGACAACCGCAAGCGGCTCGCCGACATGGCGAACCTTGTCCTTGGCCAGCGGCACCTGCGTCCGCTCGTTGAAGATGCTTTCCGGAATCGGTGGTGGCGGCACCAGCAACGGGCCGGCCCGCCAGTACGCGCCGAGATCATTGGCGGTGTAGACCGCCGTGACGCCGGGCCGTTGCAGCGCTCGGGAGACGTCGATCCCCTTGATGCGAGCATGCGCGACCTGGCTGCGCAGGAACGCCGCGTGCTGCATACCGGGCAGTTCGACATCGTCGATGAACAGCGCTTGTCCCGTGAGGAGCTTTCGGTCCTCATTGCGTTTGACCGGCGCACCGAAGAAGCGGGTGGTCATGGCGCAGCGCGCAGCGTCTGGGCGGCCGCCAGCATCGCATCGACGACGTTCTGGTAGCCGGTGCAGCGGCACAGATTGCCCGACAGCGCCTCGCGCACCTCATGTTCCGAAGGCTGCGGGTTATGTTTCAGGTAAGCCGTCATCGTCATCAAAATGCCCGGCGTGCAATAGCCGCACTGCAAACCGTGATGGTCGTGCATGGCCTGCTGGATCGGATGCAGTTCACCGTCGCTGCCGGCCAGTCCCTCCACGGTCGAGAGTTCATGGCCATTGGCCTGGACCGCCAGCATCAGGCACGAGCGGATCGGCGCGCCATCGAACAGGATGGTGCAGGCGCCGCACACGCCATGCTCGCAGCCGACATGGGTGCCGGCGAGTCCCAGATCGTGACGCAGAAAATCGCTAAGCAGGATTCGCGATTCGACCGCACGGCGACAGGTCGTACCGTTGACGGAAAGCTCGATGTCGTGTCGCTCAGGCTGCATAGCCTGCCCGTGAAAACGCCGCGCTGATCGCGCGCTGGGCAAGGACACCGGCGATATGGCGCTGATAGTCGGGGCTGGCGTGCATATTGCCCGGCGGATCGATCATGCCCTGAACTTCCGCCGCGACAGTCTCGATCGCTTCACCGGCGCAGGCCTGCCCGACCAGTGACGCAGCGGCGGCACTGGCATCGACGGCCTTTTCGCCGACACCGCACAGCACGAGCCGCAGTTGCGAACAACGTCCCCGTGCGTCGGTGGTTACGACGGCGGCAACACCTGCGAGCGCAAAGTCGCCGCGTCGCCGCGCCACCTCGATGAAGCAGGCCCCCGTCCGCGCCGCCGGCGCCGGAAAGGCGATCTCCACCAGCATTTCATCGCTCTGGATGTCGGTCGTCAGCAGGCCCTGGAAGAACTCGGATGCAGCGACTTCGCGCTCGCCCTTGGCCGACCTGATCCGCATGCGTGCCTGCATCGCCACGGCGATCGCAGGCAGTTCGGAGGCAGGATCGGCGTGGGCCAGATTGCCGCCGATCGTTCCGCGATTGCGAATCTGCGGATGGGCGATGTGAGGAAGCGCGTCGGCGAACAGAGGACAGTCCGTCAGAAACCTGCGGTCGCGTTCGAGCGAATGATAGCGCGTCAGTGCGCCAATCCGGATCTCCGCGCTTTCCGAACGTTCGACACCCGCGAACGCGCCGAGACCATTGATGTCGATCAATACCGAAGGCCGCGCCAATCGAAAATTCATCGCCGGGATCAGGCTCTGCCCGCCGGCGAGAAAGCGCGCTTCGTCGCCATGTTCGGCTTTCAGGGCAAGCGCGTGGTCAACAGACGAAGCTGCGATATATTTGAATGGAGCAGGCTTCATCGATCTCGCTCGGAAACCGCGCCGATATCGTCCTGGCGCGTGCAACGCCGGAAAGTATCGGTTGTCAAACCGTTCAAGTCAAAACCTGACGATCGGAAACGACGCCGGAGTTGCATCGAAACCCGGCGATTGCTTGCTCATTCTGCTCTCGACCTGCATAAACATCGTGCAGCGCCGATACAGGATCGGCCAGCGGCGGTGTCATCCGCGCCGCTCCTCGGAGGTGAGCGCGGCCAGGAATGTCTCGAGCGCCTGCTTTCCAGCCTCCTCGGCGGCCCTCTGCGACAAGTAGCCGTCGCCATTCAACCTGACGCCCATCGGCACGCTTCGGCGTCGAATCTCCCATCGCCACGACGAGCGAGAATCGTTACTGATCGTCACGACATGATAATCTCGCCAGAACAGGATCATGACGTCATCAGCCAAAGCCGCTCGCATCAGCGCCGCTGAAAGATAGCTTTGGCGACATCGCCGACCGCCTCGACATTTTCGTCCATGCCGTCGAAGCAGACGATGCGGCACGGACAGGCTTCAAGGCCCTCGTAGCGCCACGGAAACGCGCCGATGACCGCCCGCTTGTTCAGCATCTTCTCGATATCACCGCCGACATTCTCGGCGTGGATCAATCCCTCCTGGAACGCATAGGAGTGGAACGGGAACATGTCCTCAGTCACTTCCCGGCCCGATTTCTTGTGCACGTAGCTGTACCCGCCGAAGAACTCGTCGCAGCCCATGCCTATCTTGGCTTCGAAGCGCTTGGTCAGATCCGGGCGCATCAGACGGATCGAGGTGTTCATGGCGTGATCGCCGGAGCCGCAATCAACTCCGAACCACTTGATCTTCTTCCTCAGCATCCATTCCAACAGCTCGATCTTTCCACCCGGATGCATGCAGAAATAGCGCACCAGGTCCTGCTGCTCTTGCCCCTCCCAATAACGGTGCCAGCCGGTATGCAGGATCAGGATGTCGCCGTCCCTGACCTCGACCGGCGCCGCCTCGATCATTTCTGGCGTGATCACCGCCCAGTCGTCCATGTGGGCGGAGACGTCGACCACCGCACCGGGGCCGACCAGGAAGTCCAGCGGATAGGACGCCATGTCGCCCATGCCGTCGGTGCCGTGCATCGCGCCGTCGATGTGGGTGCCGACATGAAGCGCCATGTCGATGCGCTGCGCGACGATCATCTTGGTCTGCAGGTTTTGCGCATAGTACATCTTGTTGCCGGCGTATCCGACCCAGCCGGGCGTGTGCACATTCATCAGGTGGGTCATGTCGACGATCTTCATCTTGAATTCCTTCCGTCAGATTCGAATGGCGGCACGACCACTCACGCGGTCCGGCGAAACAAGGATTTGAAGAGCCCGCGCAGCGCCGGCAGCAGCAGCGCAATAGCGCTGATTGGCCCGGCGGCCGGCGGCGTGGATAGACCCGCCGCCAGATTCGGCTCGCTTGCCTGCGCCGTCCCGCGCGCGCCGATCGCGGCCTCGGCATTGGTGACGAAGCCGGCGACCATCGCATTGGCGATCTCGGTGATGAGCCCGGTGCGGCCAAACTGCGCGATCGTGCCGGACAGCTGCACGTCGGAATCGACGACGATCGCGGTGCCGACGCCGCTTTCCTGCAGCGCGCAGGCCATCGTCATCCTGCCGCGGCTTGCGCCCTTGCGGTCGACGCCCTTGCCTTCGAGCGCGACCGATTTTGCCGCCTCGTCATAGCGAACATCGGCCTCACCCTCGAAACTCGCCTGGAACGGACCGACTTTGGCCGAGACCTTGCCGGCATGCCGGCCGTCGTCTTTGGCACCGATATATTCGGCGCCCGGCATGCACGCGGCGACGCGCGGAACGTCTCGAAAAAAGCTCCAGACCTCGTCGATCGGCCGCGCAATGACGAATTCCTGGTGCAGCTTCATGGCTTTGTTCGTGGCTCCGCCATCATTTGGCCTGCGGCGGCTTGGCATCCGCCGGCAGCGCGCCGGCCGCTCTCAGAAGCGGAACGTCGGCCGGGGCTGGCCCGCCGACGCTGACGGTATTGGTGCCGCGATCGGCCTTGACCGCATGCTTGATGCCGACGGGGACATGAACGACGCATCCCGCGTGGAACGGCAGCGCGATGTCGTTGGTGTAGTCGTAGACGGTCCCCTCGCCTTCGAGGATGAAGATCGTATCCTCCGACAGCGTGTGAATGTGGGGAACGTTGCCCTCGCCAGCCTCGAGGAGGACGTAGTTGAGGTTCGCCTCCCAGGCGCCGACGCCGGGCCAGATCACGAAGCGGGCGTCCTTCGATATCAGCGGCAGCCGGAGGGTGGGATGGTCACGGTGGAAAAGACGAATCGCCATGGCGCGTCAGCCTTCGCCCGAGGTCATGTTGGCGTAAAGGCTCAGATCCGGTGGACAGGGTCCGCCAAGCACCTTGATGCCGACCGGGCCGGCTTCGATCCGATAGGGGTCGCCGGCATCGATGTGGACCATGTGCCCCTCGGTGAGATCGATGCGCGACCCCGCCGCCGCATCGACAATGGCCCCGGCGCCCTCGATCACATAGTAGACGCAGTTCGACGCGTGGCGCAGGCCGATGGTACGGGCATTTTTCTTCAGCGTAACAAGCTGGAAACTGCGAAACGCGGCACCATTGTGCGGTGACAACACAACCTTCGCGTTGCCCTCGCCCTCAACGATCGGTATTTCTGGACATCCAGCCGCGCTGTCGATGACGCGCACACGGGAAGGCGGGGGATTGGCCATCACTGCCTTATTTTGAATACAGATCAATTATTTTGAATATATCCAAAATTAAGGGTTGCGCAACGCCGTCATGCGCACGACAAGATCGAACTGACGCCGGGAGCGTGAGGCATGAGTGAATCCGAGACCGAATTGAACGTCGACAGTGCTGCCGCCGCGTCGGGTGAACTCGCCGAAACCACTGCCAATACCCTGGCCGCGATCGGAGTCCGGATCCGCGAGCTGCGGCAAATGCGCGGTCTGACGCTGCAGGAACTCGCCGACGTCTCCGGTGTCTCCACCTCGATGCTGAGCCTGGTCGAACGCGGTCGCGCTTCGCCGTCGATCGGCTCGCTGATCGTGATCGCGAGCGCGCTCGGGGTTGCGATGTCGGACCTGCTCGTCAATGGCACCGAAGGCGAGGAGAAAATCGTGGTGCGCGCCTCGGAGGCGCGCACGGTCGAGACCGCGCAGCACGTCGTGCGCCGACTGATGCGCGAAGACCGTTCCCGCGGCGTCTCGGTCGCCGTCAACGAATACGCCCCGCACACCGGCAGCACCGAACATCCGATCACCCACGACGGCTTCGAATATGGCTTTGTGCTGCAGGGCGAACTGACCGTCGAGGTCGATGGCACCAAGCACGTGCTGCGCCAGGGCGATCTCATCGCCTACAGCTCCCGCCGCAAGCACAAGATCTGGAACCACGGCAAGACCAAGGTCCGCACGCTGTGGTTCAACCTCGACCGCGAATGAGACATCATGATTGCGGCCCTCGCAGGATCCGGTGCAATCGGGCGGGCGTGATCGGAAGCTGCGTCACGGCCCCGGGCCTTTGAAGCGCAGCGTCGATCGCAGCGGCCAGCGCGGCCCCAACGGCATTGATGCCGGCCTCACCGGCTCCCTTGACGCCCAAGGGATTCAGTGGTGAGGGCGCATCCTCGCGCAGCAAAACCTCGATCGCCGGCACGTCATGGCAGGTCGGCATCAGATAATCGGCAAAACTCGCCGCCAGCGGTTGGCCGTTCTCATCATAAACGAACTCCTCGAGCAGCGCGCCGCCGATGCCCTGCGCCGCCGCCCCGACGATCTGCCCCTCGATCAGCATCGGATTGATGGCGCGCCCGACGTCATAGCCGACCAGATAGCGCTCGATTATGATGGCGCAGGTCGACGGGTCGACCTTCACCTGCGCCGCATGGACGCCGTAAGGATAGGTCATATGGCCCGCAACGAAACGTCCCTCGCCGGTGAGGCCGCCGGCATTCTCGAGATGCAAGGCGACGTCGGCAAGCCGCAGCGAAGCGCCGCCGCCGGCCGTCTCGATCATGCCGCCCGACAGTCGCAGAGCATCGGGTGTTGTCTGCAGCAGTTTGGCCGCGGTCTCGAGCGCGCGGTCGCGCAGGGCTTCGGACGCGATCTTGATGGCTGAACCTGCCATCACCGTCACCCGAGAGGCGAAGGCGCCGAATCCGATCTCGATCCGGTCGGTCTGGCCATGGATCACGCTGATCCGTTCGATCGGAATTCCAATCGTCTCCGCGCAAATCTGCGCCAGCACGGTTTCGACGCCCTGACCGACGGAGGCGACGCCGGTCACGATCTCGACCGTACCCCGGCCATCGACCTTGATCCGGACCAGGTCCTGCGGACCGAGGCCGCTCTTTTCGACGAAACAGGCAATGCCCAACCCGACATGCTCGCCGCGATCGCGGCGCGCGGCGAGTTCGGCCTGCAGCCGATCGTAGCTAAGACGATCAAGCACGCGCTCAAGCAGATCGCGGTACTTTCCGGAATCGTAGACGACGGCGGTGCCAAGGGTCTCGATGCCGCGATCGAACGGCATCGCCTCGGCGGCGATGAAGTTGACGCGACGCACCTCGACCGGCGATAGATCGAGTTCGGTCGCGATCCTGTCGACCAGCCGCTCGCGGGCAAAGGTGGATTCGTAACGGCCGGGCGCGCGGTAGGTGCCGGCCGGCGTCTTGTTGGTGAGCCGGATATGTCCTTCGACGCTGTACGCGGGAATGACGTAGGGGCCCGGCAACATTGCCGCCGACAGATCGGTCACCGTGGTGCCGTGGGTGCGCACATAGGCGCCCTGATCAGTGAAGACTTCCGCCTTGAGGCCGAGGATGAATCCTGTTCGATCGACGCCAGCGTGCAACCGATAGACCTGATCACGCGAATGGTTGGCCGCGAGCAGATGCTCCTTGCGGTCCTCGATCCATTTCACCGGCCGCCGCAGCCGCAGTGCCGCGGCGCAGAGCAGCACGTCCTCCGGATAGAGTTCGCCGCGGATGCCGAAGCCGCCGCCGACATGCCCCTCGCTGAGTTCGAGCCGTCCCGGCGCCAGACCCAGCATCCGGCTGATGGCGTCGCGGTTATAGTGCGGGACCTTGGCGGCCCCATAGAGCGTCAGCACATCCCTCTCTGCATCGTGGACGGCGAGCCCGCCACGGGTCTCCAGGGGAACGCCGGTATGACGGCCGACCTTGACCTCCAGCGCGACGATTTTGTGGGCGGCGGCGAAGGCCGCATCGAGGTCGCCATAGGCGCGGCGGATCACGGCCGGCTCGGACAACAAGCCGGGATGGATGTCTGGCATGAACGGCACCGGCTCGGCGGTGGCGTCGAGCTGCGGCGCAACTTCCTCGATATCGCAGAAGACGAGATCGGCCGCGTCTTCCGCAACATACGGATCGACGGCGAAGACCACCGCCACGGGATCGCCGACATAGCGCACATAATGGCGCGCCAGGACCCATTGCCGGTAGGGCGCAAGCCGCTCTAGGCCCATCTGGCGAAAGTCGATCGGCGGCAGTTCGGCGAGGTCGGCGGCAGTCCAGATCGTGACAACGCCTTCGAGTGCCGCCGCCTCTGCGGTCTCGAGACCGAGAATCCGTCCGAACGCGATCGGCGAACGCACCACGCGCATATGGAGCTGACCAGGCGCATTGCAGTCGGCGGCGAACGAGCCCTTGCCGAGCAGCAGCGGACGATCCTCGATGCGTCGGACCGAGCGGCCGATATAGCTCATGCGCGCGGTCTCGCCCGCAATTCGCGCGCGGCGATCCGCACCGCCTTGACGATGTTATGATAGCCGGTGCAACGGCAGAGGTTCGACGACACCGCGTCCCTGATCTCGTCGTCCGACATGTCCGGGTTCTGCTCCAGCACGCCGGCGGAGAGCATCAGAAAGCCGGGGGTGCAGAAGCCGCATTGCAGCCCGTGATTTTCCCAGAACGCCTGCTGCAGCGGATGCAGGGTGTCGCCGTTCGCGAGCCCCTCCACGGTGCGGATGGCCTTGCCCTCGGCCTGCACGCCGAACATCAGGCAGGAGCGGACCGGCTTGTCGTCGACCAGCACGGTGCAGGCCCCGCAGACGCCGTGCTCGCAGCCGATATGGGTCCCGGTCAGGCCGCAATCATCGCGCAGCACGTCGGCCAGCGTCCGGCGCGGCTCGATCGACACCGCATGGGATCTGCCGTTGACGGTGAGATCGATATTGAACTTGCTAGCCATGTTCGATCCCGATCATGCGGCGGCCTCGGCCAGCGCGCGCTTGACGGCAGTGGCCATGAGATCACGCCGGTATTCCGGCGTGGCGTGGATGTCGTCTATCGGACTGACCGAGGCCCACGCCTCGTGGGCGATCGTGTCGATCATCTGCGGCGATGCCGCACTTCCGACCAACCGCGCCTCCAGTTTGCGCAACCGGATCGCGCGGTCGGACACGCCGCCGACTCCCAGCCGCGCTTCGCGAACGATTCCGGCTTCGATTCGTAACGCCGCCAGCGCCATGCCAAGCGCGAAATCGCCGGCGCGTCGCGAGAATTCGTAGAAGCCGGTTCGCCAGCCCTGCCCCATCGCCGGCAGGCGGATCTCGGCGAGCAGCTCGTCGGCCTCAAGGCCGGTCGAGAACGTCCCGTTGAAGAAATCGCCGACCGCAATGGTTCTCTCTCCGCGCGCGCTCTTGGCGACGATGGCGGCGTCCAGCGTGGTGGCGACGAGGCACCATTCCGACGCCGGGTCGGCGTGGGCGAGGCTTCCGGCAAAGGTGCCGCGTTGCCGGATCGGATAATGCGCGATGTTGCCTGCGACTTTGGTCAACATCGCAGCGAGCGGGCCACCCGCGACGGGCCGATGAAAGGCAGCGTGACGCGTCAGCGCGCCGATAGTGAGGCCGCTGTCGTCCGATCGAATGTAGTCGAGTTCGCAGATGTCGTTGATGTCGATCAGCATCGCCGGCCGCGCCAGGCGGAAATTCATCGCCGGCACCAGACTCTGGCCCCCGGCCAAAATCTTGCAGTCGTCCTTGTGTTTCGCCAGCAGAACGAGCGCTTCGGAGAGGCTCGCCGGCCTGACATAGTCGAACGGTGCAGGCTTCACTTTTTTAACCTTGCTCAATATTATTTAACCTGATTAACATGACCGCATTACGGTGTCCACCAAACACAACAACGGTGAGCTTGCATGGGCCGGGCCAATGCTTCGGTGCGCGGGTGCCAACCGGCAGCGGCCGGCAGTGTTTCTTTCAGATCCGGGCGCGCCCTAAGGCGGCGAGTGTCAGCCTCGGCGGCCCCACTGCTCCAGCAGATCGGTGGCATCGGCCACCACGCCAAGATGCAGCGAGACCATCTTCAGTGCAGCCTCTTCCATATCCTCATTGGTGCCGCGGACGAGGTCGCGCAGCACGACCACGCGATAGCTCAGATTGCTGGCGTCGAACGCTGCATTGAGAATGCAGCAATCAGTCATGCCGCCGTTCAACACCACGGTGCGGACGTTCATCTGGCGCAGCAGGAAATCGAGATCGGTGGCGAAGAACGGCGACAACCGCTTCTTGCCCGCGACGACCAGATCGTTCGGTTCGACGTGGGTCACGAATTCGGTCCAGCGCGAACCTTCGATGGCGTGGTCGTCGGAGTTCGCAATCGCGCCGACATAGAGCGGGAATGTCCGCCGCCACGCCGAGGGAATGCCGGCAACGTCGTCAACGCCGCCCTTGCGCAGCACCGATTTGACATGGATGACCGGCACGCCGATGGCGCGCGCCGCGGCATGAAACCGGTCGATCGGCGCGACGATCTCGCGCGCGCGGGGCGCCGGGCAAGGACAATCCGGCGTATCGGCGAGGTGTCCCTGATGCATGTCGACCGACACGATCGCCGAACGATCGGCGCTGGTGAAATCCTGAAAGCCGTGCGGCAGGTCGCGCCTTGCGCCGTACACATAAGCCTTCATCACACGTCCTCCCGGCCGTTCCGCATCACTGCACGCGAAGCAATATCCAGGCCGTACGCCGCGGAGAATCCACCGATTTTCGCCTGCGTTCGGCCAGCAGCCGGCCGGTCTCGCACCACTCGGATGCGAAGCCCGCAGTGGCGCGAAAGCCCGGATTGGAAGGAGGCGGACCTTGAACGATGCGCCTGCATTCCTGCGGCGACCGACAACGATCGCGTGACGACGACGAGACGAGGAGGGGCTGCCCAGCGAATGGGTCGAAGGTGACTAAACAATCGGCGTGCTATTTTTTCCAACAATGCGAACATTTTTCTGACGTCCGCCTCAAGCGGCCGAGAAGCTCGCACAGCTAGAGGATTTGCGTGATGCGCTGGACTACTTCCATTCCTGTTCTTGCTGCGGCCCTCACCGGCGGCGCGGCAATCGCCTATGGCGCCGGGTTCACACTGCCCGCCCCGCCAAAAATCGCGTTCCTGTATTTCATGGACAAGACCGACGGCGGCTGGACCCAGGCCTTCGAAGAGGCTCGCGTAAAGGTCGAAAAGTCGCTCGATCTGCAAATACCCTTCGTCGAGGGCGTGCCGGAAGTGGCAGGCCAGATTACGCCGGCAGCCGAACGTTTCATCCAGCGCGGCTACAATGTGATCATCGGCACCGCGTTCGGCTATTCAGACACGTTCAAGGAGCTGTCGCTGAAATACCCGAAGGTCGCCTTCCTGAATGCGTCCGGCACCACCAACGGCTCGAACCTCGAATCCTTCTATGGCCGCACCTATGAGAGCCAATATCTCTGCGGCATGGTGGCGGGCGGGATGTCCAAGACCGGCAAGCTCGGCTTCGTCGCCGCGCACCCGATCGGCCCGGTGAACTGGACCATCAATGCCTACGAAATGGGCGCCCAGAAGATGAATCCCAAGGCGACCGTCACGGTGATCTTCACCGGAGCGTGGAACGATCCGGTCAAGGAGCGCGCCGCGGCCAGCGCCATGGCTGACCAGGGTATCGACGTCATCGGTCAGCACGTCGACACGCCGACGCCGCAGATCGTCGCCCAGGAGCGCGGCATCTATGGCACCGGACATCACCGCGACTTCCGTGAATTCGCGCCGAAAGCGACGCTGTGTTCGTCGGTCTGGACCTGGGACAGCTTCCTGTCGCCGGAACTGAAGAAGGTGGCGGCCGGCAATTGGGAGCCAAATCCATATGGCGCCTTCCCCGGCATCAAGGACGGCGGCACCGACATCGCCTGCTGTAACGCGGCGGTACCGAAAGACGTGGTGGACAAGGTGATGGCCGAGCGCGCCGCCATTATCGCTGGCAAGAAGATCTTCGCCGGCCCGATCAAGGACATCGCGGGCGCCGAGCGAGTCGCAGCGAACGCCTCGCTGGACGATGGTGGCCTTTGGAAGATGGACTGGTACGTTCCAGGCGTCATTACCCAGAAATAGGCTAGTCATATCAACTGATGGCATCCGCGCTGCAACTCGTCGGGATAAGAAAATCCTTCGACGGGGCCCCGGCTCTCGATGGCGCGTCCTTCGAGAGCCAGGCCGGCGAGGTGCATGCGCTGCTGGGCGAAAACGGCGCGGGAAAATCCTCGCTGATGAACGTCGCGGCAGGGCTCTACGCGCCGGACGCGGGATCGATCTCGATCGCGGGTGCTCCGATCGCGTTGAGCGGCCCCGCGGCCGCACGCCAACACGGCATCGGCATGGTGCACCAGCACTTCAAGCTGGTGAAACCATTCACTGTGGCCGAGAACGTGCTCCTGGCCAACCCGCAGCCGCACTTCGCCTCGGGCATCCGCAACATCCGCGCCGCGATCGAGAAGCAGGTCGGCGAACTCAAATTTTCCATCGACCCTGACCGGCGCATCGACACCATGACGGTGGCCGAGCAGCAGCAGGTCGAGATCGTCAAGGTGCTCGTGGGCGGCGCCAAAATTCTGATCCTCGACGAGCCGACGGCGGTTCTGACCGACGCGGAAGCGGTCGGCCTGCTCGAGATCGTGCAGCGGCTGGCGCGCTCCGGTACCGCGGTGGTACTGGTGACGCATAAGCTGCAGGACGTGAAGCGTTTCGCCGACGCCGTGACCATCATGCGTGGCGGCAGGACGGTCGCAACGCTCGACCCGCGCAAATCGAGCGCAGAAGAACTGACCGAACTGACGGTCGGCCAGACGCTGCCGCTGCCGGAGCGGACGCCGCACCAGGGCGGACCGACAAAGCTCAATGTTGGCGCTCTCTCCTACACGCGCGGCGACGGCCGCACTATGCTCAACAATACCAGCTTCCACGTTCGCGCCGGCGAGATCTACGGCATCGCCGGCGTCAGCGGCAACGGCCAGTCCGAACTCGCCGAAGCGCTGATCGGCGCGATCGAGCCGTCGTCGGGCGAGATCTGGCTCGACGGCACCGGCGACATCAGCCGCGCCAGCCAGACCAAGCGCCGCGAGGTGGCGATCGCTTCGATCCCCGCCGATCGTTACGCCTACGCGCTGGCGGGCAGCCTACCTATCAGCGACAACCTCGCGGTTGCACAAATCCGCTCAGGCCGCTACGGCGGCGTCCTCAAGCTCGACCGCGCGGCGATGCGCCGTGACGCCAGCGCCGCGGTCAGGGACTACGACGTTCAGGGCGTCCGCAGCATCAACCAGAAAGCTTCGCTCCTCTCCGGCGGCAATGCGCAGAAGCTCGTGATCGCGCGGGAATTCAGTCGCGAGCCCCAAGTCGTGGTCGCGCACAGCCCGAGCCGGGGGCTCGACGTCCGCGCCTGCGCGGCGGTGCATCAACGCCTGATCGCTGCACGCGAGCGAGGTGCGGCCATCGTGCTGATCAGCGAGGATCTCGACGAGGTCTTGAGCCTGTCGGACCGCATCGGCGTCATGAGCAGGGGCGCCATTGTCGGCGAATTCGAATGCCCGGCGGATCGCCAGGCAATCGGCCGTGCTATGGTCGACCATGGATGATTTTTCCCGCCGGGCGGATGCCTTGATCTCTGCTGCTCCCTCTGTCCCCCGCGGCCTCGGCCGCCTCACTCTTGACGTGCGTCAGGATCTGTCGACGTGGAAGCAGGCAGCCTTCGTCGGCTCATCGCTCATGTTCGGGCTTGCGATTTCCATCGCCATCCTGGCCGCGGCCGGCATCCCGCCGTCGACATTGGCGAGCGAACTTGCAGGCGTGCTCACCGCTGAAAATCTGCGCGGCGTGCTGGTGCAAGCCGCGCCGCTGATCCTCGTCGGGCTCGGGGCCGGCCTCGCGTTCCGCATCGGGTTCTGGAATCTCGGCATCGAAGGCCAGATGATCTTTGGCGGAATTTTCGCCGCCGCGATCTCGATCTACGACGTCGGACCGGCGGCGACGCGGCTGCTGCTGATGGGATCGGCCGCGGCGCTAGGCGGCGCGCTGTGGGTGCTGATGGTGGTATTTTTGAAGAACCGTTTCCGCGTCAATGAGATCATCGCGACGCTGCTGCTGAACTATGTCGCGATGTATTTCCTGTTTCACCTGCTGTACGGCGCCTGGCAGGACGCCAAGACGGCGTTCCCGCAATCCTCGCCGTTCCGTTCATTCGAGCGGCTGAGGGATATCGGCTATGGTATTAATAGCGGCCTCTTGATCGCCATAGCCGGCGTGTTGGGAGCCGGCTGGCTGATACACCTCAGCCGCATCGGCTTCTACACCCGCTTCATCAGCGCCAATCCGCGCATGGCCAAGATCGTCGGTGTTCCCGTGCAGACAGCGACGATATGGATCATCGCGGCCTCCGGCGCCTGCTCCGGCCTCGCCGGGTTCGTCAACGTCGCGAGCCAGGAAGGCCGCCTTACCCAGTCGTTCTCCAACGGATATGTGTTTTCCGGCGTGCTGATCGCATTCCTCTCGCGCAACGATCCGATCATGATCGCGATCGTCGGTTTCCTGATCGCGGTGCTGTTCATCGCCGGACAGACGCTGCAGGTATTTTACCAGATCCCGTTCGCGATGGTGCAGATGATCGAGGCGATCATCGTGATATCGGTGGCCTCGTCCGAATTCTTGATCCGTCACCGCATCCGCTGGCTTCGCTGAAGGCACCCCCGTGAACCTAGGCGACTTCCTGATCAATTGGATTGCGAACGCTCCGGCGACCGCGGTCCCCTATGCGCTTGCCGCCCTCGGCCTGATCGTGGCCGAACGTTCCGGCGTGCTCAACCTCACCGCCGAGGGCCTGATGCTGATTGGCGCGCTGTCCGGCGCCGGCGTTTCGCTGCTGTTCGTCGGCCATCCGGCGATCGCGCTGCTCGCCGCGATGCTGGCCGCGAGCGTGGTCTCGCTGCTGTTTGCCGTGCTGGTGGTGGTGCTGCGCATCAACCAGGTGATCGCGGGCTTGTCGGTGGTGTTCTTCTGCCAAGGCCTGACCGGCCTGATCGGCACGCTGGCAAAATGGCAGAACAAGCAATTGAGCGGGCTGGCGCCGCTGAAGATCTCGCCGCTGTCGGAAATCCCGGTGATCGGGCGGATATTCTTCACGCAGGACCCCGTCGTCTATCTCACCATCCTGATTTTCATCGGGGTCAATTTCCTGCTGTTCAAAACCATGCTCGGCTTGCGCATCCGCGCGGTCGGCGAAAATCCGGCTGCGGCGGATGCAGCCGGCGTCAGCGTCGCCTTGCATCGTATCCTCGCCATCGTCGCCGGCTCCTCGCTGATCGGGCTTGCCGGCGGCTACATCTCGGTCGTCAGCGTCAAACTGTGGGTCACCGGCATGACCGGCGGCCGCGGCTGGATCGCGGTGGCGCTGGTGGTGTTCGCGCGCTGGGCGCCATGGCCGGCGCTCGCGGGGGCGCTGCTGTTCGGCTGCATCGAGGCGCTGATCCCGCACATCGCCGCGGCCGGCATTCACGTGCCGCAATATCTGATGCTGATGACGCCATATCTCGCCACCATCGCCGTGATGATCTGGGTGGGCGCCAAGGACCGCCGCGGTAGCCAGGAACCCGGCGCGCTCGGCCAGCCGCATGTGCGCGAGGAGCGGCGGTAGCCGATCGATTTGCCATTGCTCCCCGCGCAATGGCAAACCTCGTCCACTCAATGCCCCGCCCGCTCCAGCACATTCGCGATCATGGTCGGCGACAGCGGCACCTGGTGAAACCTGAGCGCTCCGAACGGGCGTAGCGCGTCCTCAACGCCGGAGGCGATCACGGCACCCACCGCGATGCAGCCGGCTTCGCCAACGCCTTTGACGCCGAGAGGGTTGAGCGGTGACGGCGTTTCCAGGTGCAGGATCGAGACATCGGGGATTTCGGTGGCGTACGGCACCAGAAAATCCATCAGGCTGGCGTTAGCGAGATTGCCGTCCGGCTGGTAATCGAGGTGTTCGTAGAGCGCGCCGCCGATGCCTTGCGCAATGCCGCCCATCACCTGCCCTTCGACCAGCATCGGATTGATCATGTTGCCGCAATCATGGATGCAGACGTATTTTTTGATCTTGACGGTGCACAGGCCGGGATCGACCTCGACGATCGCGCCGTGCACACCATACGCCCATGTAGATTGCGCCGGACTGTAATAGTCGGTCGCCTCCAGTCCCGGCGCCTCGCCTTCCGCGAGCGGCGGACCGTCGTGCTTGCTGGCCGGCGCGAACTGCGTCGCAGCCTGAGCGGCCTTGTTGAAGGCATAACGTAACGGATTGCTGGCGGTGGCGATAGCGGCCAGCGGCACGAAGCGGTTAAATCCCTTGACCCAAGCGGCGGAGTCGCGCAGCTCGATGCTGTCGATATCCACATCCAGCATGTTGCCAGCCGCCTGCAGCACTTTCTTGCGCACGGTAGCGGCGGTCTTGTGAATCGCGTTGCCGCTGACAACCGCCGCGCGGCTGGCGAACGTCGCCACCCCCCAGTCGAACGCCTTGGTGTCGCCCTCGACCACGATGACGTCCTGCGGAGCAACGCCGAGCTGATCGGCGACGATCTGCGCAAACACCGTGTCGTGCCCCTGGCCCTGCGTGCTGAGGCCGGTGTTGACGTAGACCTTGCCGGTGATCGGGTGGATCTTCACATGGCCGCCCTCATAAGGACCAAGCCCGGTGCCTTCGACATAGCAAGCAAGGCCCAAGCCGAGATACCGGCCTTCGGACAACGCTTTTGCCTGCGCGACGGCGAAATCTTCGGCGCCGAGTTCGCTCGCGGCCATGGCCAGCGCCTTGCCGTACTGGCCGCTGTCCAGCGTCACCTTTAGTCCGTCGGCGAACAGCAGGCCCTCGCGTGCGTAGGGAAACTGGTTGTCGGCGATCAGATTGCGGCGGCGAATCTCAAACCGGTCGAGGCCCAGTTCCTGCGCCAATTGGTCCATCGCGCGCTCAAGCGCGAAACAGGCCTGCGGCCGGCCGCAGCCGCGATAGGGCGTCACCTGCACCGTCGGTGTATAGACCGCCTTGAACTCGACGAAAATGTTGGGGATTCGATACGGACCGGCGATCGAGGTGGAGGCGACCTGCGCCACGGCTATGCCGTAGGGAATGAAGGCGCCGGTGTCGTGCAGGAAGAAATCACGCAGGCCGATGACTTCGCCCGACTTCAGCGCCGCCAATTCGATGGTGTGGATCTGGGTTCGCTCCTGAGAGGAGCCGATGAAATTTTCGCGGCGATCCTCGATGTATTTGACCGGGCGGCCGAGTTGCATCGCCGCCATCGGCACCAAAAGTTCGTCGGGATAGAACAGCAGCACCTTCTGGCCGAAGCCGCCGCCGACATCGGGCGCGATGACGCGGACCTTGTCTTCATCAATCCCGAACACCGAGGCAAGCCCGCCGCGCACCGAGATCGGCGCCTGCGTGCCGTCCCACACCGTTAACTCTCCGGTGACCGCCTCCCATCGCGCGGCGACCGCCCGGCATTCCATCGGCGCGGCGGTCGAGCGATCGACCTGCACGGTGATTTTGGTGACGTGTTCCGCAGCGGCGAAGGCGCCGTCCGGATCGCCGCTAGTCTGGACGAAATGGGCGGCGAGATTATTCGGAATAAAGGCGTGCACGCGCGGCGCGCCGTCGCCCAGCGCCTTCACGATGTCCATCTCGACCTGCAGTGGCGCGTAGCCGACCTCGATCAGGGCGGCGGCGTCTTCCGCGATGTAGCGATCGACCGCCACCACCATCGCGATGGTCTGTCCGACATAGTGCACGTCGCCCCGCGCCAGCGGGCGCTGGGTCTGCGGGTTGGTCATCGACGGATGCGGGATCAAGAGCGGCATCTCGACATCGAGCGCGCCGATATCGTCGCAAGTGTAGATCGCGACGACACCGGAAATGGCTTTCGCCGCCGCAGTTTCGATCGAGTTGATCCGCGCCCGCGCATGCGGGCTGCGCAGAAAGGCGACATGCAGCGCGCCCGGCAACGGAATGTCGTCGACGAAGGCGCCCTCGCCGCGCAGCAATTTTGGATCGACGTTGCGCTCGATACGCGCGCCGAACATCCGTGTCGACATGCGTTCGCCTCTCTATTCTGACAAGATCTTCTCGGAAAACCGGTGCGCGCTTTTCCGGATCATACTGATGTTCTACCGAGTAATTCGGCCGCGCGGCGTACCGCAGCGATAATGTTGAGATAGCTGGTACAACGGCAGAGATTGCCGGACAGCAATTCGCGGATGCCGTCGTCGGTGAGATCGAGCGGCTCTTTTTCCTCGAAGCGCCCGAGGATGTTCATCACCATGCCGGGCGTGCAGTAGCCGCATTGCAGGCCGTGGCATTCCTTGAAGGCCTGCTGCACCGGATGCAGCGTACCATCGGCGGCGGCGACGGATTCGATGGTGCGGATGCTGTAACCGTTGGCCTGCGCCGCCAGTGTGAGGCAGGAGCGGCCGGGCTTGCCGTCGATCAGCACGGTGCAGCAGCCGCACACGCCATGCTCGCAGCCGACGTGGGTGCCGGTCAGGCCCAGCTCGTGGCGCAGAAAGTCGGACAGCAGCATCCGCACACTGACGGTGCGACGAACCGCCTCGCCGTTGACGGTCAGTTTCACCTCGACCTGCGCATCGGCAGAGCGGTCAGGGATCGTGGGCTTCATCATTCGTGTCATGCCACAATCTCCGCGCGCTGCGCGGCCTTGGCGACCATCCGGCGGATCAGCGTTCCGAGCGCCCGGCGCCGATAGCTTTGCGAGACATTGATGTCATCGGGCTGGGTCACGGCGGCGACCGAGACCGCCACCGCGGCATCAAGATCGGAAGCGCCGAGCGTCGTTCCATCCAGGATCGCTTCGGCCTCTTTCAGCCGGATCGGCCGATCGGCAATGCCACAGGCCGCGAGCCGGATGCCCGTCGCACGACCGCTGCCATTCATCGAGAGCACGCAGCCGATTCCGACGACCGCGTAATCGCCGTGCCGCCGTGTCACCTCGTCGAACGCCCAGCCGGCCCTGGCCGGCAGCAGCGGAAAGCGCGCCTCGACCACGATCTCATCGTGAGAGCGGGCCGTGGTCAGGAACGACTGGAAGAATTTTTCGGCTGCGATCTCGCGCGAGCCGGATGGTCCCTGCGCAATCACGGAGCCACCGAGCAGCGCCAGCAGCAGCGGCATTTCGGCCGAAGGATCGGCGTGGCAGAGGCTGCCGACCACGGTGCCGCGGTTGCGGATCGGGATATGGGCGACGTGCTGCATGACTTCCGCGATCAGGGGATTGGCACGCTTGACGTCTTCGTCGAGCTCGAACTCGCGGTGACGGACCATGGCCTTGACGATAATGGCGTCGCTGCCAACGACGATACCGCGCAGGCCCTGGATATGCTGGATGTCCACCAGCAGCGACGGATTGGCGGCACGAAAATTCATCGCCGGCAGCAGGGTCTGCCCGCCGGCTAGCACCATTGCGTCAGGATCGCCGGCGAGCAGGCTGATCGCAGCTTCCAGGGTCGTTGGCGCCTCATAGCCAAAGATGGAGGGCTTCATCGCGTCACCTCACCTCGCATGTTCGGCGACCGCCGTCATCAACAGGGCAACCAGCGCATCAGGGTCGGAAAGCTGCGGCGCATGATCGCTGTCGAGCCCGTAGACGGCGCGGCAGGGCGACATGGCCTGCATCTTCCGTTGCAGCGGCAGATGCACCGAGCGGTCCTCGCGCGCCTCGATATAGACGCGCGGCACCGTGCCGAAGCCGTCAGGCGAAAGCTTCAGCTGCGAGCGGCGGCCTCCCTCGGGCTGCGGCGTCAATCGGCGCGCGGCGGCCTCCGCCTGCGCGCGGTCGGCCTTGTGGTAAAACACCTCGACGGCGGCGGACGGATCGATGCTCGACAACAAGCCCGTGGCATCGTAGCTGACGCGCTTGTGCGCGCCGACCATCCATGGCTCCAGGTGCAATTCATAGAACTGCAGCACCGACATCCCGTCCGGCAGTAGAAACGCCGCAAGAAAGATCGCAAGCGCGATCCGCTCGGGACGCAATTCGCAGGCCTGGGCCGTCGCGGTGCCGCCCATGCTGTGGCCGACCATCACGATGGGACCTTGGGTGGCGTCGATGATGCCGGCGACGTGGGTGGCGTAGCGCTCGAGATTGGCCTCGGCAGGCGCCATCGGATGATGACCGTTGCCCGGCAAGTCGACGGCGATCGCGTCGTGGCCCAGCGCGTTGAGCCGCGGCACGATCGTCTCCCAGGCCCAGGCGCCCTGCCAGGCGCCGTGGATCAGGATAAAGGTGAAGCGTGGCGAGGCGGCATCGGCCATGGCGGCTATTTGTAGGTCCGCTTGTACATCGCCCGCATGTGCTCCTCGACCGTAATGGGCAGATATTTGGGTGCCTCGCCTGACGCGAAGCAGGTCGGAATGCATTCGACCTTATGGGCATAATTGCCCGTGTAGAAGAACGGGACCGAGTAGCGCTCGCGGCCGGAGGCATTGACCACGCGATGCAGGGTCGAGCGGTATCTGTCGTTGCTCCAGCGCGCGATCATGTCGCCGAGGTTGACGACAAAGGTGCCGGGGACGGGATCGGCATGAATCCAGCCGCCGGAGGCCTGATCCCAGACCTGCAGGCCGCCGACGTCGCCCTGGCGCAGCAAGGTGAGCCCGCCGAAATCGGTATGGGCGCCGGCGCCCTTCTGGTCGGGATTGCCGCCGGCCGGTTGCGGCGGGTAGTGCAGCAGGCGCACGGTCGCCATCGCGTCGGTGCAATAGCCGGCAAAATAGTTGTCGGGCAGATCGAGCGACAACGCGATGCCGCCCATCATCCGCGCCGACAGATCCAGCATGACGTCAAGATAGGCCTGCATCACCGGCTTGAAGTTCGGCCGCGCTGCCGGCCACTGATTGGCTCCGTGATTGAACATGCCGGCGACCACCCTGGCATCATCGGCCGTGTGTTCGGGGCCGATATAATATCCCTCCTTCAGGTCGGCGGGCGCGCCGGGCTCGAGCGTCTGGCCCTGCAGCGGCTCGTAACCGCGATTGGCCTTGGAGCGAGATTTGTCCACCTCGGCCTTCTGAGCCGGCGGCAGATCGAAGAAGGAAGCGGCTTCCGCAAAGACGTCGGCGACGAGGGCCTCATCGACGCCGTGATTCGAGATGTAGAAGAAGCCGTTGTGCAGGCATGCCGCGCGCAGCTTGCTTGCAACCTGTTTGCGATCGGATAGATTTGGCGAAGACAGCCCGCCGATATCGATGACCGGCAGGTTGGCCTCTGATATCCGTGCCGCTTCGAGCATTGTCATTCTCCGTATCGCCGGCTTGTCTCTCCCCGTTAGAGCTGACTGGGGGAGCAGGCCACCTGAGCTAGGTTACGCGGACGGCGCGGGCATGGACGCTCGAATATTCGGCAGAACGTGGGGTCTTCTGGCCAAAAATCAGCCACGTCAGGGCCGGGCGAGCTCGCGCATCTTGTCGGCATCGACCAGCCGTCCATGGCTGATGACGGCGGCGGGCGGGGCGTGAAAGCGGAGCGCCTCGCTGACGCTGGGCTGGTCGAGCACGACAAGATTGGCCGCGCAACCCGCTTTCAGGCCGTAATCCTTGAGATTCATCGCCGCGGCCGCGCGAGTAGTGATCATCTCGTAGAGTGTGGCGATCTCCTTCTCCCTGGTCATCCACAGCAAATGCGAGGCGAGGAACGCGACCTCCGGCATGTTGTTGCGGCCGAACGGATAGTACGCATCCGAGATATCGTCCTGGCCGAGACAGACATTGACGCCGCCGGCCAAGAGCTCCCGCACCCGCGCATGCAGCGGGCCGGTGTGGGGATTGCTGACGACGCTGATGCGCGCCTGCTGCAACAGCTGCATCAATTCGCCGAAATAGTCTTCGGGATACAGCGCCATCGCTCGGCAATGATGCGCCAGCGCCCGCCCCTGATATCCATGGGCGAGGGCCTCGCGCGCCATCGCTTCCAGCGTCTTCATGTTGGCATCGCCGACGTCATCCAGCAACATCGAGACGTCGGCGTCGAATTCGGCGGCAAGATCAAAGCAGAACTTGATGTGGGATTCTGCGTCCGCCGCATTGGCCTCGATCCAGGGAATGCCACCGACGACATCGGCCCCCATCGCCATCGCTTCCCGCATCAGCGCCTCGGTGCCGGGCTCGCGAATGAGGCCGTCCTGCGCGAACGCCACCACCTGGAGATCGACGATGCCGCGGAATTCCTCGCGGACGGCGATCAGTGCCTTGACGCCCTCGAGCCGCGCCTTGGAGTCGACATCGGCGAAGCCGCGGATGTGGAGGTTGCCGTGCAGGACCGCCAGCGCCATCGCACGCCGGGCGTTCGGAATGATCCAGGACGCATCGTAATTGGCTTTCACCGAGGCGGCCAGATCGATCGCGTTGGCCGCCTCGCTCATGCCTTTGGCGTGATAGGCCTCGATGGCCGCTTCCGACATCATCGGCAAGGTCCAGACCTTGCAGAGGTGCAAATGCGCATTGACGTAGGACGGCGTAACGAGATTTCTGCGTGCATCCACAATGGCGCGGGCGTCGATCTCGATCAACGGCCCGACGTCGGTGATGATTCCGCCCGAAATGGCAATATCCGAGAGCGCGTCGCCGCCGCCCGGCAAACGGGCGTTCTTGACCAGCAGGTCGGCCACCTCAGACATCATTGCTGATGTTCTCCTCGCCCGGTATCGGGCTCCGCCACGGTACCGATGCGTGCAAAGCGCATGCCGCCGCGCCTATGATGCGGATCGCTACGGAAGCTCGGAGCGAACAACTATATTCGGAAGTTCGGGAGCTTATCCAAGGCACGCCTGGGCCACGGGCTCTTGCAGCTGCTCTTCTTCGCCGTGCTGCCGCAGCAGATCGAGCAGGCGCTTGCGCATGATCATTCCCGGACGATCGGACGGCATATGCATCTCGATCTTGCGGCCCATATCGACGATGGCATCGGGGTTCGTGGATTCGAGCATGTTGCGATCTTCGGCGATGATCGCGGCATCCCAGTCGATCAGTTCCTGCGTCGAGCAGTCAGCCTCGGTATCGTTACGGAACAGCAGCTGAACGACCTGAATCTGTCCATCCGAGATCGGCGTCGCGCAGTTGAAGATAATGTGGCGGATGCCGGACGGATATTCCATGTCGAGGCGCCGGCAGAACGGCATGAACCATTTGTTGCGCTGATGCCGCCGGGTCGTCGGCTCGGTCGTGCCGGTGATCCTGTAAGCGCCTGGCGGATTGCGGATGGTGATGATCGTCTCGGCGTCGAAACCGTCATCGGTCTCGACAATTTCGTACTTCTCCGGTTTCGGCTGATTTACGTCGCCAAAGGTGCCTTTGTGAACGAAGGCAAAGTGAGCATTGTCGAAGGAATTCTCCATCAGCCGAAGCGCGGCCGTGTTCCATTTGTCGTAGAACTGGTTGATGCGCCGGTAGCCGGTCGCGCCGTCCTCGGGAATTGCGGGGATGTCGCTCAAGGGCTCATCGAGCGCGACCCAGACATAGCCGTAGCGGGCCTTGGCACGGAATGAACGCGCCTTGGCCTCCGGGACCGGCTGCTCGAATGGAAATTGCGGGATCATCACGAGCTTGCCGTCGCGATCATATTCCCAGCCGTGATAGCCGCAGACGATGTTGCCGTTGTTGCACCAGCCCTTGGACAGCTTTGCCGTACGGTGACAGCAACGATCTTCCAGTGCGGCGGGCTCGCCCTTGGCATCGAGGAACAGCACGATCGGCTCGCCGAGCAATGTGAAAGGCTTGGGCCCGTCCTTGAGGTGATCGACCGGCATCAGCGCATACCAGAACCGGCGCAGCACGGGTTGCTTGGTGTTCAACATGATGGTCCTCCGCGGGTCTAGACCGCCAGGCGCGTGACGAAACGCGCGGCATCCGTTTTGAGCTTTTGCAGATCGAGGCCGGGAATGGCACCGTTTTCGACGACGATTCGGCCGCCGATCAGGAGATAGCGAAGTTTCGCCGAGCCGCCGCAGATCACCGGCGCAATCAGGGGATCGTGCATGCCGAAATGCCTGACGTCGTCGAGACTGAAGATCGCGATGTCCGCCTGTTGTCCCGGCGCCAGCGTTCCGACATGGGGCATGCCGAGCACACGGGCGCCGCCCGCGGTCGCCCAGTGCACGACGTCCTCGGCGGTCACCGCCCCCGCCCCTTTGACGGCGCGATGGGTGTGCCAGGCGCTGTGCATTTCGCAGAGCATGTCGGCCGCTTCATTGGAAGCCGCCCCGTCAACCCCGAGCGAGACCGCGCCGCCGAGCCGCGCCATCGCATCGGCAGGCGCGACGCCGGAGCCGAGCCGGCAGTTGGATTGCGGGCAATGCGCCATGCCCGTGCCGGTGCTCGCGAGAATCCGCACCTCCTCCTCGTCGAGATGGACCAGATGCGCGAACCAGACGTCCTCGCCGAGCCAGTCGTGCTCGGCGAGCCAATGCACCGGACGCTTGCCGTGGACCGAGAGGCAGAAATCCACGTAGTCGGAGGTTTCAGACAAATGGCTGTGCAGCCGTATCCCCATCCGCCGCGCCGCGGCGATCACTTCGCGCAGCTCACCGGGATCGAGCGACCAGGTCGGTGTGGTCGGCGCCAGCGCGACCCGCGACAGGCTACTCGGCGAAGCATCGTGGAAACGCTGCGCGCAGGCCTCAACCGACTGCAGCATGCGATCGAGCGTTTCGACCGGCATCGCTGCGAGTTTGTCGGTATCGACATGGCGTGCCGTGGTGCCGCCGCCGCGGCAAAACACCAGGCGGAGGCCGAGACTGCGCGCGACCTCAAAGATGACCTGCGCCGGGTCGAACCCGAAGGTGTCGCTAAAGAGATAGTGATGATCTGCAACCGTCGTCGTGCCAGACAGCAGCAGCTCCGCGAGACCGATCCGGGCCGCGACGGCAAGTGCCTCCTCGTCGAATTTCGACCAGAACCGGTAAGGCACCGCGCGCAGCCAGCCCGCTAGCGGCAGGTCGATGCCGGACCGTACGCCCTTCAATACGCTCTGGAACAGATGATGGTGGGTCGAAATCAGGCCGGGATAGACCACGCCGCCCTTGGCATCCAGCCGTTGCTCGCCCGGCTCTGGCGCGAGTGTGCCGATTTCGACGATCACGCCATCACGGATGCGGATCTGGCCGGCGCTGCGCATGGCCGCGCCCTGCAGGCCGGTAAAGATGCCCACGGCATTGTCGATCAGAATGGCGCTCATGCCTCGGCTCTGGTCTCGCTGTCGTGCCAATTGGACAGGGCCAATTGCGACAGCGCAACCATGGCCGCGAACAATGCGACCCCGGTCAGCGTGATCAGCAACAGCGCTGCAAACATGCGGGGAATATCAAGAGTAAATCCCGCATCGAGAATCTCATAGGCAAGCCCCGAGGAGCGACCACCTGTGCCCGCCACAAACTCCGCAACCACCGCGCCGATCAGAGCCAGGCCGCTCGATATCCGCAATCCGCCGAAGAAATAAGGCAGCGCACCGGGAATGCGCAGCTTCACCAGCGTCTTGAAGCGGCTGGCGCGATTCATCCGGAAGAAATTCGCAAGCCCCGGGTCTACGCTGCGCAGGCCAAGCGTCGTGTTGGAGATGATCGGAAACAGCGCCACCATGGTTGCGCAGATGGTCAGCGACAGCTGAGTGTTCTTCACCAGGATGATAATGAGAGGTGCAATCGCAACGACGGGGGTCACCTGCAGGAGAACCGCGTACGGAAACAGGCTGACTTCGATCGCGCGGCTCTGCACGAACATGAAGGCGATCAGCGTGCCCAGAATCACGGCTGCCACGAACGCCTGCAAGGTCACGCGCAACGTCACCAGGAGCGCGCGCAGGAGCGAGGGGCCGTTGTGCAGGAGGCTTGCGCAGATGTCGGACGGTTTCGGAAACAGATAGACGGGAACGGACGCCAGCCGAAGACCGATCTCCCACAGCATGAACAAGACGATGCCGACCGCAATCGGCGCCGCGATCCGCACGAAGACTTCGGATTCGAAAAGAGGCTTCACGATCCGCCTCCAACGGCTGACTGAAGCGACGCCTCGGCGAGCCAGGCCGACAATTCGCGGCAATAGGCGGCGAATTTCGGGCTGTCGCGGAATCCCTGGTCGCGCGGCTGCGGATGATCGATCGTCATTGTGCGGAAGATGCGGCCGGGGTTCGCGGCCATGACAATGATTCGGGTCGAGAGGAACACGGCTTCGTAGATCGAATGCGTGACGAAGACCGTGGACAGCTTTCGCTCCCAAGACAGGTTGACGAGATCATCGTCCAGCTTGTTGCGGGTGAATTCGTCAAGAGCGCCGAACGGCTCGTCCATCAAGAGAAGGTTGGGGCTCGTGACCAGGGCACGCGCGATGGAGACGCGCATCTTCATTCCGCCGGACAGTTGCCGCGGAAAATGCCGATTGAACGCGGAGAGGCCAACGCGCGCGATGGCATCCGCGACTTTCGGATCTGCCATGGCCCGCGGCATGTTGGCGAGTTCGAGCGGCAAGCGGACATTGGCCTCGACCCGAGCCCATGGCATCAAGGTCGGCTCCTGGAATACGAAAGCGAGGCGCCTGCCTTCCTGCCCTACTTGCGTGAAATCACTGCGCCACCACAACAGCCGGCCGTCGGACGGCTCGATGAGATTGGCGATCAGCTTGAGCAGGGTGCTCTTGCCGCAACCGGACGGGCCGATCAGGGTCAGGAATTCGCCGTCGGCGATGGAAAGATCGATCGGCGCCAGTCCGCGCGCGCCGTTGGCGAAGACCTTCTCGGCGGACAAGACTTCAACGGCCGGCGGCCGGTCCCGAGCCGGCGTCATTTGCCTTGCTATCTGGTCGAGCGGCTCAACGGGCAGCAGCGCCGTCATGTCGGCTCCTCTAGTTCACGCCGATCTTCAGGTCCTTGACGAAACGGTCGTCAAAGGTCTTGTGCCAGTCGACCTTCGGGTCGAGCAGCCCGCCCGTGACCAGGAAATCGTAGATCTTCTCGTAGCGGTCGGCAGTGATGATCCCCACCCCTCGCGTTGTCGCATCCCCACGGTCGATTGCCTTCATTTTCTTCATTTTCTCGATCGCAAACGCGAGCTGCCCATCTGTCATCTTGGCATTGTCGGCCTTGATCAACGCATTTGCCGGCGCTGGATTCTTCATGTAGTCGCGCCAGCCTTCGAGCGACGCCTTGACGAAGCGCGCCACGACGTCGGGCTTGTCAGCGATCATCTTCTCGGTCGTGACGATGGTCGAACCGTAGGGCGGATAGCCGTCGTCAGCGAGCAGGAAGAATTTGGCCTTCTCGTTCTGCTGCTCGGCTTGATACGGCTCGGACGACGGATAGGCCTGCTGCGCTACGGTCTTGTCGGCGAAGAAGGGCTGCAGGTTGAAAGTGTAGGGACGGATCTGGTCGTCCGTATAGCCGTATTTGGCACGCAGCCAGGGCCAGAACGTCGTGCGCGACGATCCGGCGATCAGGATCGGCCTACCCTTGAGCGCGGCGAGATCAGCCACATCGTCATGGGTCATGATCCCCTGCAGGTCAAACTGAAACGACGAAGCTACCGTCACCAGCGGCAGGTTCTGCTCACGCCCTTTGAGGACCTGGATGTCGTAGCCCATCATGAAATCGGCATCGCCGGCCAGCAGGAGCTGCGACCCGTTCACCTGCGGGCCGCCAATCTTGATCGTGACATCAAGGCCAGCCTTCTCGTACAGCCCGGTTGCCTTGGCCTGGTAGAACCCGCCGTGCTCGGCCTGCGCGAACCAGTTCGTCAGGAAGGTCACCTTGTCGACGGCCTGCGCCGGCGCGAGCGACGCGGCCAAAGCGGCGCCTGCCACGAAACCTGCTGCAATTATGCGGGACAGACTTCTCATCGCCATGCCGGGACTCCTCGTATCTCGCCGGCGTCGGCCGGCGAACTCTGTGCTGGGAGACGTTCGAGGCTAGAGGATGCACAGGCAGCGCGTCGCCTTGAAGCATTTTTATTCGAGCGATCCGTTGCCTTTCGAGCAATGCCACTTTCGTGTGCAGGCAGGTTCGGCTTCGAGACGTTGAGCCAGCTTCTCGGCTCAACCGCGCGCAAATCACGGTCCAAATAGCAGAGCCGAACATAAGTTTGGCAGGAAGCGATCGAGGATTTCGCGGATTTCGGCGGTGCCGGTTTCGTGGGCAATGGGTTGCCGAAAATAGGCACAAAGTTTCGTCTCGCAAGCAGCGTCAAGCGCGCAGCTGATCTTCTCTGTCGTCGGAGGCAGACGAGCGCGGAGCAACATCGCTCGTCCGCGCGACCTGTGGCCGCTCGCAAGGCGTGGCTAGAACCGGCTCATTTCCCGCCGCAGCCTTGCAAGAAAGCGGCTGCGCTTCTTCGTGGTCGCGACGTTCATGTGATAGAGCGCGTAATAGCGCACGCGCGCCTTGCCGACCGTGAACCACGGCAGATAGCGCTTGATGATCTTGCGCGGCGGATCGGCCATGCCGATCGCCTGCAGCGTGGCCGGCCATAGCTCGCAATGCCCGTAATGCGTTCGATGTGCTGCAGCATCGGCCTGGCCTGGCCAGGATCGGACAGGTCGAGCGCGATGCCCGGGCCGAACATGCGATCGAACCAGCCTTTGAGCATCGCCGGTGGCCCGAACGACCAGGTCGGAGACTGTACGATCAGGGCGTTCGCCGCCATCAGGCGCGCCGCATAGGCCTCGTTGTTGCGCCGGTTCCGCACGGGATCATGGTAGTCGCGGCGCCTCTGCGCGCTGAGGACGGGATCGAACCCCTCGGCATAGAGATCGAGCAGATCGACCGTATGCCCCGCCTCTGCAAGTCCGCCGAGCGCCTTCCCACGAATGGCTGAGTGGAAGCTGTCGGCAAGCGGATGGCAATACACGTAGAGCACGTGCATCGCTTACCGCCTGGCGCTGACAAAGCTTCGCATCTTGCCGGGATTGAGCAGGCCATGCGGATCGACCTCATGCTTGAAGCCGAGCTGATCCGCATCAGCGCGCTTGTAGCGGCTGCCGTCCTCGACGGTGAAGACGTGCGGATTGGCAATGAAGACCCCGCGCTCCTCATGCAGCCGTATGATCTCGTTGAGGCGATCCGCATCGGTGTAGCGTATCACTGGCAGGCTGCTACAGGTGACGCGGCCGCCAAAGCGAATGAACTCGAGGTGCTGCAGGACCTCATCCGGAAACAGCTCGCACATCTCGGCGACCTTTTCCAGAACGCGCTCATGCGGATAGAGGCATTGCAGGTAGGTCGCGGACCGGTCGCTCTTCAAGACCTGCAGCGTGGTGTGATTCCAGCAATATTCGTACAGCGGGACCCGGCCTGGACTGTCGTCGGTCGGTGTCTCCAGCGTGATCGTGCCGCGGCGGCCGAGAAGCGACCTGAAGCTTTCGACAGACGGCTCCGCGATCATCGCCATCAACACGCTTTTCCCATCTGGGCAATGCGGCTTCAGCGCACCGAAATAAGAAGGCAACGGCCAGGTGATCGGCGCGAGAACCTTTTTCACGATCCCGTCGCCCAGGGCGGCCTCGTAACCGAACGTCGCGGCCTCGATGAAATCGTCGAAGGCCACCACGACGTCGATCCATTTCCACGCTGGCGCGAGCGGCATTTCCAGCGCAGCGATGATGCCGGTGGTGCCGTAGGCGCGATTGACCTTCTGCGCCGCGTCGCCGCGCAGCTCGATCACGCGGGGCTCCTCTTCGAGGGTCACGACTCGCGCCGCCAGAATGTTGCCCGGCTCCCGCAAGCCGCCATAGGTGACGGACCCGATCCCTCCCGACCCGCCCGCGACAAAGCCCCCGATCGTCGCCATGCGCTTGGTCGATGGATGCAGCCGCAGCTCCCACCCCTCGGCCTGCGCAGCGGCATCGATCGCGCTCATCTTCGCGCCAGCGCTGACCCGGACGATTCCAGGCTTGATCCACTCAATGCTCTCGAGCCCGGAGATATCAAGGAGCACACCGCCTTCGAGCGGCACAGCCTGCCCGTAGTTGCCGGTGCCGCCTCCGCGCACGGTGATCGGAACCCGATGGCGCGCGCAAACTGATGCGACCCGAATCACGTCGTCCTCGTCGCGAGGCAACACGATCAAATCGGCCGACTTGCCGTCGAGCTGCGCATTCAGGATCGGGCTATACCAGAAGAAATCGCGTGATCTCCGGCGCACGACCTTTTGCTCGGTGACGATGGGAATGTCGCCCAGATCGGCCATAAGCCGATCCAGCGTGCCGACTGCGAGTTCGTTCACGATCGGCCACCCCGGGTTGCGTGGTGAACGAGCTCCATCGCGATCGCATCGGACCTGACGACGAAACCGAAGCACTGGTTAACATTGTAGATGGTTGCGGCCATGCAGTAGTCGGGCGACGTCGTGGCCGCACAGTCCTCCAGGAGCAGGCAGTCATAGCCCCGAAAATTCGCCTCCTGCAGAGTGCAGAGTACGCACTGATCGGCATTGACCCCCGCGAACATCAGCGTGTTCACGCCGAGATTGCGAAGAATACTGTCGAACTCGGTATCCTGAAAACCCGACATCCGATACTTCGCAACATGGATGTCGCTCGCCTCTACCGGTAGCTCGTCGACAATGGCCGCCGACCAGCTGCCCCGTTCCAGCACCTTCGCGCCTGAGTCCGGCAGCGCATCACCCAGTCCAACACCGACGCCGCTCGGATTGTACACGTGCAGCAGCGACGGACTGAGGTTGAGCCGATCGGGCCGATTGCCCCAGTTAAGCCAAATGATCGGCACCGAGGAGCCGCGGAGTACGGGAAGCAGCCGCCGCAAGGGCGAGATTGGACGGCGTGCCGGCGCAACATCGACGCCGATGTGTGCCAGCCACCCCTTGGGATGGCAGAAGTCGTTCTGCATATCCACGATCACAATCGCAGTGCGCGCGAGGTCGAACGTGATCAGCTTGCCCTGGGCCTGGACCGTTACCGGTCGCGGCAGGACGACCTGGCGCACCAGATTGGCTCGTCCCTCGGACACCATCCAGCTATTCGACCTGCTTGATCCAAGCGGCAACAAGCGTTCGTCGGCAGGATCGGTCGATATCGCGTCCATCGATTAGAGCCCCTGCAGAACGCGGATGTCTTCGGCGTCGAGCTCGACCGGCTCGCCGCTGCGGATCAGTTCGGAAAAGCCCTCGTTGGGTGTCATTACGGTGAGCGTATAGAGCTTGCCTGGCCCCGTGTTCTCGATGACGTGCTCGGAGCCCGGATGCAACAAGAGCGAGTCACCCTTCTTGATCGGCAGGGTCTTTCCGTCGCAGCGCGCAACACCCACGCCGTGCAGCACATGAAAGAACTCATATGCCGAGGCGTGCTCATTGGGGGGCGTCGCCCCACCAGCTTGGAATATCTCAATGACGAAGATGCTTCCGATCCGGTCCGACACCTGATCGAACAGGACTGCGAAATAATTAGTGTCCTTCGGCGAAATGCGGAAGGCCTTCGCACGCGTGAGCTCGGCAACGCTGAACGACATATGATGAATTCCTTACACGGTGCGCCTGTCGCCATCATGGATGTCGCATGCCTCGACATCACGTCAAAGCGCTTTGATTCGACAGACCCGTTGCCTTTTCGGCAACGACCCACCATCCTGCGAAATTCGTCAGGGGCCTCGGATATGCTTCACAGCCGGCTATTGAACTACATCGACGAAGTCGCCCGCACCGGCTCGATCCGCAAGGCGGCGGACCGCCTCAATGTCGCGGCATCGGCCATCAGCCGCCAGATTCTGGCACTCGAAACACAATTAGGAACGCCGATCTTTCAGCGTCTCCCCAAGAAGCTGATCCTCACGGCCGCCGGAGAAGTCCTGATCGGACATGTCCGCCAGACGCTCAAGGAGCTGAGCCGGACGCAGGTAAAGATCGAGGAATTGAAAGGCCTGCGACGGGGCGAAATCACGGTGGCGATGATGAGCGGTCTCGCCTCGAACCTCGTCCCGAGCACGGTGAAGGAGTTTCGAGCCGCCAATCCGCGGGTCAAGCTGAACCTGACGCTTTTCAATACAGGAACGGAGATTCAGCTCGCTGTTGCCAGTGGCGAAGCGGACCTCGGCATCGGATTCGACTTCGGCAAGGACAGCAATCTGAAAGTGCTCGCTCGTGGGGTCGGTCGGCTTGGCGCGGTGATGGCACCGAACCATCCATTGGCAAAGCGAACCGGCATTCGCCTCGGCGATTGCATCGATTACCCCCTCGTCATCGCCGATACCACCAGCGCGATTCGCCCTTATCTTGACGCGGCCTTCGCCCGTGCCGCGATCGACCTGCAGCCGGCCATCGAGACAAACTCAATTGAGATCATGCGGCATGCCGTGATGCTGAATGACGGCATTAGCTTCCTGACCCCATTCGACGTCGAGTTCGAGCGACGTGCCGGGCGGCTTGCCTATGTTACGGTTCGCGAGCTCTCTCATGATGCGCAGGCGCTGATGCTGGTAGGCCATATTCGCGGCACCAGCGCCATCGCGAGCGTGCTGGCGGAGATGCTCAAAGCAATGATCCGGGAAGTTGCCGGCTGACATGCACTGGCTGCGCCGTCATCGCCGTCGCCGGCGCGTTCAGGACAGCGTTGCCCAAAGAGCAACGCAACAGACGAAATTAAGCGCTTTTCATGCTCGCTCAGATAGCCAACAATCATTGGCGGCCGCCTGAGGGACGAGACCCGTCGGGGTGCTGAAACGGAAGGCGACTGAAATGAAGCTAAGATCGCATTGGTGGTGGGACCTCTCCGCCGAGGATTTCCGCCGCCTTGATATGCGCAGGATTGTCGCTGTCCTGCCGGTCGGCGCTGTCGAACAACACGGGCCCCATTTGCCTGTTCGTGTTGATACCGCCATCGTCGACGGCATCCTGCAGCACGCGGTTGCGCGCATGGCCGACGACTTTCCGGCCCTGATCCTGCCAACGATGTCCATCGGCAAATCGAACGAACATTCCGCGTTCCCCGGCACGCTGACGCTTTCCGCGGAAACTCTGGGCCGTGTCTGGTACGAGGTCTGCGAAAGCATTCATAGAGCTGGGGTCCGCAAGGTCGTCTTCGTCAACTCGCATGGAGGGCAGCCGCAGGTCATGGAGATCGTCTGCCGCGAGTTGCGTGTCAGGCTGGGCATGCTGGCCGTCTCCTCGCAATGGTCGCGCTTCACGGATATGTCAGACCTGTTCACAGCCGCCGAACGCAAGCACGGCATCCACGGGGGCGAAATCGAAACGAGCGCGATGCTCTATCTGCATCCGGACCTCGTCGACATGGCGCTCGCGGAGGATTTCAGGTCGCTGTCTCAGACTTTGGAGACAGAATTCGAAATGCTCATGCCGGAGAGCAACTCAGTTGGCTTCGGCTGGCAAATGCAGGACATCAATCCAAAGGGAGCCTGCGGCAATGCGGTCCTCGCCGATGGTGAGCGAGGCCACACGGCTATCGACCGCGCGGCCGGTCGCTTGATCAAGCTGATCTCGGAGGTCGACGAATATCCGCTCTCACGAATAAGACCGACGGCGGACGTCACACCGTCGATCACCGGTTGAGGACGCCGTCACGCACCGCGGCTTGAGCGCATGAATTCACTTCGATGAGTTGAGACGATGTCAGCAAGGCCCCCTCGATTACCCGTCCTGCCGCCCAAAATTGAAACAATGACGTTGAAGGACGGCACACGGCTCGATGCAGACGTGTACCGTCCGGCGGCGCCTGGATCGTACCCGGTTCTGCTGCAGCGCCAGGCCTACAGCAGGCGCATCGCATGCAGCATCTGCTACGCGCATCCATCGTGGTACGCCTCACATGGCTATATCGTCGTGGTCCAGGACGTCAGGGGACGCGGCACGTCAGAGGGGACATTTAGGCCCGGTGAAACCGAAATCGAGGACGGCGCCGCGACGGTCGAATGGGCGGCACGTCTCGATGGCGCAAATGGCACTGTCGCGATGTACGGCTTTTCCTATCAAGCCTACAACCAGTTGCTTGCGGCGGCAGGAGACTGCCCCTCGCTGAAGGCCCTCGCGCCGGCGATGGGCCCGTGGAATCCGGCGCACTGGGCTTACGAGAACGGCGCCCTGCAGATGAAGCACATGATCGGCTGGGGCATTCAGATCACGGCAGAGGCAGCACGACGCGCAGGCGATGACGATGCCTTCAGCGCCCTTCAAGCCGCCTCAGGTAACATGCCGTTCAACGGCCCGATCGCGGCGATGCCACAGCTGCTGCAGAAGTACCGGCACTATTCGCATGTCATGGATTGGCTCGAGACGCCGGCCGATGCACCGTATTGGGACCGCATTTCACCCGAGACGAGCGTGGACACCATTCGCGCGCGCCATTTGCCGATGCTGTTTGTCGGAGGCTGGTTCGACCCGTTCCTGACGGCGACGATCAAGGCTTTCCGAGCACTCGCAACCAACAGTGAGGACACCAAGCTCGTCGTCGGCCCGTGGAGCCATTTTCCCTGGGCGCGCACGGTCGGCGCGGTCGACTTCGGGCCAGAGGCGCAGCGCAACGTCGACATCGATCACATCCGGTTCTTTGATCGTGTTCTCAAGAGGCTACCGAGCGAGGAGCAACGCGGAGGGATCGAGCTGTTCGACATGGGGCTGAGAACATGGCGGCGGTATCAAGATCTGCCGGACAGCACGCACGACCTGTTTCTGGGCGGCACGGGTCGGACGTCGATGGACACGCGAGATGGCGCTCTCAGCCCTCGACAGAATGCGGAGGACAATGTCGAGCACATCGTGCATGACCCGTGGCGGCCCGCGCCGACCATCGGCGGCTATTACGGTGTGCCGGCTGGTCCGGTCGATCGCCGCGTCACCGACGAACGCGGCGACGTCGTGACCTTCACAACGGAAGCCCTTGAGCGCGAGATCGAGGTGGCCGGTGAACCCGAAGTCGAACTCGACCTGAGCTGCGATCGCCCCAGCTTCGACCTCTCCTGCATCCTTTCGCTCGTGACCCTTCTTGATGAGAGGATACTTCAGATTTCGAGCGGCTATGCACACTATCGCAGTGCGACGCCGGGACGATACCGGCTCAAACTGGCGGCCACCTGTGCAACGCTCAAGAAGGGTGAACGGCTGCGGCTCTCCATTGCGGGAGCAGACTATCCGGCCTATCCCGTAAATCCCGGAACCGGTGAGGATCCGGTCAGTTCCCCGAAGACACATGCCGTCGTGACGACAATTGCGCTCTGGCATGGCCCATCGCGGCCATCGCTGCTCCGGCTGCCTGTTGGGCCGGGCTCCGAGATCGTCTCGATGTGACTCGGATTAGCCCGCCTTGCCCTGCTGCGACATCCCGATCTGCCCTATCGACCAGATGCGAGAAGCGGCGCGGATATCGCGGCGAACCATAAGCGCCGTCGCTCACTGCAACAGCCCCCAGACTCATGGTGTCATGACCGAGGTCCAACGATCTTCTGCAAATATCGATTTCGTGATGGTGGGCGCTCCATGGGTCGAACCTTGGACCCGCTGATTAAGAGACACGGTACCGCCATTGATTTCTCAAGAGAATTTTTCCAATTGGCCAACATCCGACCGCCGCAGATCAACGGCTTACAGGGAAAACTCCAACTGCGAGTGCGCTTGGTTTGGCGCGTCACACTACTATCGTTCGCGTCGTCTCGCGAGTTGCCAGTTCCGCATTTTGCATTTTCGAGGTGCTTCTGCGCCGAAGGATGCCCATGCGGTACCCACGGGGAAGTGTAGGCCCGGCCGATTGCTCAAATTGAACAAGGATCAATCCGGAGTTCGCCGCGTTGAAAATTCGACGCTTCTGCTGGCTCATGAATCGGTCCAGTCCATCATGGGCAAGTTTGAGCTAGCTTCAGCCATACTGCGGCAATTAAATCAGACGCTTGCTCGCAATTGATGTTCTCAGTTCGCCTTCGCCTTCACGTATCGACCCGGTGCGGATTCGCCTGGAGGATAGAGGTTGCTGCCGAGCTGCATCCGCGCCGGTAGCTGCTCTTCCGCCAACGGCTTGAGCCAGGCGAACCAGTCGTTCCACCAACTGCCCGGCTTTTCGTCCGCGCTCGCCAGCCATGCCGCCGAGTCGTCGCATCGTTGGTCTGACACCCAAAAACTCCGTTTGTTCTTCGATGCCGGATTGATCACGCCCGCAATATGCCCGCTCGCTCCGAGAACAAAACGAACATCACCCCTGAAGAGGCCCGTCGTTCGATAGGCGGATCGCCAGGGCACGATGTGATCCTCGATGGTCGCCAGAACGTAAGCTGGCAGATCGACCCGCCCCAAATCCACGGACGTGCCGCACATCGTCAGCCGGTTCGGTACCCGAAGATTGTTCTCCAGGTACATATTCCGGATGTACCAGCAATACATCGGTCCCGGCAGGTTGGTCACATCGGCGTTCCAGAACAGAAGGTCGAAACGCTCGGGCGACTTTCCCTTCAGATAATTGTTGATAACGTTCGGCCATATCAGCTCTTTCGAACGCAGGGTCTGGAAGACGAATCCCAACTCGGCGCCGCGATAGATGCCGCCATTGCCGATCGTCTGCTCACGCTGGCGCACGCTCTCTTCATCCACGAACACGCCGAGGTCGCCCGGCTCGCGGAAATCGAGCATCGTCGTCAGCAATGTCACGCTGGCGACCGAGTCGTCGTCGCGCGTCCGCAGGATCGCAAGCGCCGACGAAAGAATCGTTCCGCCGACGCACCAGCCGACCACGTTCACCTTGTCGGCGCCGGAAATCGATCTGCTGATCTCGATGGCGCGCATGGCGCCATGTTCGACGTAGTCATCCCATTCGAAATGCCCGCACGAGTCATCCGGGTTCCGCCAGGAAACGACGAACACCGTCATGCCGTGCTCGACCGCAAACCGGACAAAGGAATTGGCCGGCTGCAGGTCGAGAATGTAGAACTTGTTGATGCAAGGCGGCACGATCAGTAATGGCCGAACGGCCACCTGCTCTGTCGTCGGTTCATATTGAATCAGTTGGAACAGATCGTTTTCGAATACGACAGCGCCGCGGGACGCCGCGACGTTCTTTCCGACCTCGAAAGCGCTCTCGTCCGTGATCGTCAGGCTGCCCTTGCCAAGATCCGACATCAAATTGCTCAGCCCGGCCGTGAGGCTTTGACCATCGGTGTCGGTCGCAAGCTTTATGACATCAGGATTGGTGACGATGAAATTGGTCGGACTCATCGCTTCCACGAGCTGGCGCGTGAAGAAACGCAGCCGGTGCTTTTCCTTCTCGTCCATGTCCAGCGCTTCGACGAAGTCGGTGCAATAGCGCGAATTCAGGAGATAGCATTGCTTCAGCAGGCTATGCAGCGAGTTCTCCCGCCATTCCGTGGCGTTGAACCTGCGATCGCCGCGTGCAGGTTCGACGCCGCCTTCGACCGGCGCACCCGCAGCCGATTTGATGACCTGGTCGGTGAGCTGGTACAGGTGCCTCAGATAGTCGGCCTGCAACCCGGCGATTTTCGCCGGCGAACTCGCGGCCGCGGCAGGCGCGGCACCGTCGCGATCGGCGCTTGGGATCCATCCCAGCGAACGCCAAAGGCTCGCGCCAGCCTTCATGAACCCTTCGACGAATTCGTCAGGCACGTTGAACGGTCGGTTCATCACTATCCCTCACTCCAGAAAATGAACTACTGGCTCCGTTTCCTGTAACGGACGGCTTCGTGCTGGCTGTCCTTCCTTATCTGGGCGCATCGGGCCGGTTTGGCCGTCAGCCCCGCGCCAACGACGGCGCTTCCCTGATCCCGTCAACGTTCACGGAAAGGCGCTTGATCTTGTCGTACAGCGTCTGCTTCGGGATACCTAGGATCGCGGCGGTCGCCTGAACGTCGCCCTGCTTGCGCCGCAATGCGTCCTCGATGATCGATCGCTCGATGTTTTCCAATTGCCGCGGCAAGGCCAGATCCGAGGCGCTGAACCCCGATTTGTTGATGGCCTTGCCATCGAGCACCCCGAGCACGAAGCGATCGGCGACGTTACGAAGCTCCCGTACGTTTCCCGGCCATGAATAGGCTAGCAGGGCAGATAGCGTCTGTTCGTCCAGCATGGGCGCGTCACGCGCGAACCGCCCGGCGGCATCCAGCGTGAAGTGTTCGAACAACAGTGGAATGTCTTCGCGCCGCTCGCGAAGCGGCGGCAATTCGATGAAGGCGACGCCGAGGCGATAGTAAAGATCGGCGCGAAACAGCTTCTTTTCGCTCAACTCCAACAAATTCGTCTTGCTCGCTGCCACAACCCGGCAGTCCACCGCGATTGGCTTGTTCGTCCCGACTCGCTCGATCGACCGATCCTGCAGCGACCTCAGCAACTTCACCTGTACGCTCGGCGGCATGCTCTCGATTTCGTCGAGGAACAACGTTCCGCCATTGGCATATTCGATCTTTCCGATGCGCTGACGGGACGCGCCGGTGAATGCTCCCACCTCGTGGCCGAACAACTCGCTCTCGACCAGAGATTCAGGAAGACCGCCGCAATTCACCGGGACATAATTGCCGCCGCTTCGCGCGCTGTGATTATGCAGGCAACGCGCGACGACATCCTTGCCGGTTCCGGTCTCGCCATAGATCGTGACGTCGACATTGGCCGCGGCCAACGTCGAAACTAGCCGGCGCACTTGCTGTATTTGCGGCGAGCGGCCGAGCAGGTTCGCCTCAATACCGTGACGGTCCGCAAGCGCCGACCGCAGCGAGCGCACCTCGAGCGTCAGCCGCCGCTTTTCGGCCGCTCTACGCACCACCGAGACGAGCTGCTCCGAGGTGCATGGTTTCTCGATAAAATCGTAGGCGCCGTTTCGCATCGCCTGCACGGCCATGGAAATATCGCCATGCCCGGTGATCAGGATCACCGGCAGATCCTGATCCAGCCTGCGCAGATCGGCTTGCCATTCAAGGCCGCTCTTGCCGCGCAGGCGGACGTCGCAGACCACGACAAAGGGCATGTCGGAGCGCATGGATGCGTTGGCGGTCTCGACCGACGCAAATCCCGAGACCGAAAACCCCGCAAGCTCGAGAGCCTGAACGCCGCCGATCCGGACATCGTCGTCGTCCTCGACGTAGATCACGCCAATCGATTGGTCATCGCCCATGCGAAGCCACCTTTGTTATGTCAGCCAACGGAAGGATCACGACGAATTCGGCACCATCCGGAAGATTCCGCGCGCGCAATTCGCCCCCAAAGGTTCGCGCGATGTGGTTGGAGAGCATCAGACCGAGTCCAAGCCCCTTGCCCGCAGGCTTGGTCGTCACAAAAGGCTCGAACATGCGCTGCAGAACATCGGAGGCGATCGCAGGACCGCTGTTGCTGATGGCGATGCGGCAGCGGGCCGCTTGCCCGTCTTCCTTGGTTGCCCGGATCGCAATCGACTTTCGCTCGGCGCTCTCCACGGCATCCAGCGCATTCGCCACAATGTTGCAGAGCAGCTGCTCAAGCCGGATTTGATCGGCAATGACGGTGAGACCAGCGTCAATGTTCGACTCGACGGCGACGCCGCCCTCCTTGATGCGCGCGGCAAGTATCTTGAGCGATTCAGCCACGGCGTGTTCGACAGAGACGGTGTCAAGCGGGCTGCTTGACTTGTAGGCGAAAACCCGCAGCTGACTAGTCAGGCGTCCGAGTCTGCGTACCAGTTCGCCGATGCGGGTGAGGTTGCCGCGGGCATCGCCGATCGACCCGCGATCGACAAGCAATATCGCGTTGTCGGCCGCAGTCTGCAGCGCAGCCAAGGGCTGGTTCAATTCATGGACAATTCCGGCCGACATCTGACCGAGGGCAGCCAGCTTGCCGGAATGGATCAGTTCATCTTGCGTGGCCCGCAGTTCCGCCGTTCGTTCCTGCACCCGGGTCTCGAGCATGTCGTTCGCCGCCTGCAACGCCGCCTGATTGGCCAGACGTTGCTTGGTCTCTCTCCTGCGCTGCAGGACGAGACCAAGCGCCAGCAGGGCCGCGATGGTGGCAAGACCCGACGTCGCACCCATGATGCGCGCGGTCTGCCGTGTCGGTGCCTCATCGTCGAGCAGAACAAGTTTCCACAGATCGTGATTGATCGGTTGCTCGCTGATTGTATAGGCAGCTCCGTTCTCTGCGGTGACGCGGGCAGCGCCGTCCGAAAACTGCGCGACAAAATTCCATCCGAGCGGCTTCAGCTCGTGGTTGCCGTATGGTTTGGATCGCGAAATCTCCTCATGCATCTGAGGCGACAGCGCCGCCATAGGTCGAAAGCGCCACTCGTCGCGCGAGGCAAGGATGGCGACCCGGCGCTCGTCAAGCAGAATGATGTCGCGGTCAAACTCGCGCCACGCGCGCTCAAACGAATCCAGATTGGCCTTGACGGTGGCGATACCCCTCGTCTCTCCGCCCCGCTTCAGGGCATAGGAGAGATAGTAGCCGGCGCGGGCGCTGGTAATGCCGACGCCGAAAAACGCCCCTCGACCGCGGGAGAGCGCTTCGCTCACATAGGGGCGATAGGACAGGTTCTCACCGAACGGCGTACCCGGCTGGTCGAAATCGGCGGCCGCCAGCGTCGCACCGGAAACACCCAGGACATAGAGATTGTCGGCTCCGGCCAGCAGATTGATCGACTTCAAGTACTGGCTGACGGTGTGCTGCAGTGCAGGGTTAGGATCGGCCAGCACCTGGAAGACGCTGGGCGACGTCTCGAGCAAGGACGGAAGATACTCGAAACGCGAAAGATAACCGTCGAGCCGAGCCGATTCCACGGTCAGCCGCTGCTGGGCGGCGGAGCGCAAATGGTCCAGGCCCCGCTGGAAAGCCACGGCATATCCAAGCCAAGAAGCGGCCGCGACCAGCGCGAGACCTGCAGCGCCGCGAACCAGCCAGCCCGTGAAACTGGATGCCACCAAATTGGCTTTGGGCTTCCCCCTGACGTCCAGTAGCGATGGAAGGTCCGTCATCTCGGGAACCAGGAAAATCCGGAGCGCGCCAGCCACGACGGACGACCGCTCATGCATAGTCTAACTCTATGGTCTTGCCCCGGAATACGCGATAGGAAAATCCGGTGTAGGCGATAATGACGGGCAGCGTCACGCACACACCGATCAGGATGACCTTGAGGGCTTCGGGACTGCTGGCCGCCTGCCAGACGGTCAGCTTATCGATCACCACGAAGGGATAGATGCTGTAGCTGAGGCCGAGGAAGCTCAGCACGAAGACCAACACGAGCAAGGCGAAAGGCAGCCAGCACAGGCTGCCGCGCACGGCGGGCGAGCCGAGTAGAAGGCGCACCGCCATGAGCGCGATCCCCGTCGTGATCGGAATCGACGCCACCGCGATCATCGCCGGCAGGGCAAACCACCTGGCGCGAACGGTCTCGCTGATCCAGGGTGTTGCCATCGAAATCAGGATCAGGCCAAGCACCATGGGCGGCCAGGCGATCTTGCTCCATTCGATCGCCTTGTGCTGGAGTTCGCCATCCGTCTTCATCACCAGCCACGTCGCGCCGAGCAGCGCGTAGGCCATCGGCAGCGCGATCGCGATTGCCGCAGCAAAGATCGGATAATTCCAGCCCTCACCAAAACCGCTGATGTAGCGGCCGAGCATCCAGCCCTGACATACCGATGCCAGCATCGATCCGGCAATGAGCAGGCGGTCCCAATTTGCCTTCCCGCTCGCCTTGCCCTTGACCCTGAAGTCGAAGGCGGCGCCGCGCAGGATCACGCCAACCAGCATCAGCGCGGTCGGCAGGTACAATTCCGACAGCACCAGTCCATGCGCCTTGGGGAAAGCGACAAGCAGCAGACCGACGCCCAGAACCAGCCACGTTTCATTGGCGTCCCAGAACGGGCCGATCGACGCGACCATGGTATCCCGCTCCTCGGGTGTCGCCCGATGCATCAGCATGCCGACGCCGAGATCGTATCCATCGCTCACGACATAGACCAGCAGCGACACGCCCATCAGCCCGATAAAGATCAGCGGAAGCAGTTCGTCGAATGACATCGCGATCATGCGAATTCCCCCTGGCGCTGAATTTGGCGCGAGCCGTCTGCAAGGTCCGCCGGCACGATTCCGCCCGCGATCTTCTCCGCGGTTTCCGACATGTATTTCAGCACGCCGACATAGGCCGCGAGCAGCGCCAGATAGAGCGCAATGTAGATGGCGAGCGTCAGGGCAACACTCGTCGACGGGACGCGCGAGGCGACGTCGCTGGTTCGAATAAGGCCGGCAACGATGAAGGGCTGGCGCCCGATCTCCGTGACGTACCATCCGGCAATGGTCGCAACCCAGCCGGCAAAGGTCATTGCCGCGAACAGCGTGAGCATCGGCCGCGGCATTGCTGTGAAATCCCAGCGATCGCGCCAGTGGCGCCACAGGCCGAACCAGCTCACCAGCAGCATCAGGATGCCGGTCCCCACCATGATCCGAAAACACCAGAACACCGGAAAGACCGGCGGATGGGCCGATGGGAACTCGTTCAGTCCCTTGATTTCGCCGTCAGGATCGTGCCGTAGGATCAGGCTAGCAAGTTTTGGAATTGCCACTTCGAAGCGGTTGATCTTCGCCGCGTCGTCCGGGATCGCGAACAGCAACAGCGGAACGCCCCGCGCCGTCTCCCAGACACCTTCCATCGCCGCGATCTTCTGCGGCTGGTGCTTGAGTGTGTTGAGCCCGTGAAAGTCACCCGCCACCATCTGCGCCGGCGCCACAATCGCAGCAAGGATCAGCCCGGTCCGCAGCACGCGCGAGGCACTGGCGGTCGCGACGCCCTTGAGAAGCTGCCATGCACTAATCCCGATCAGCAGGAACGCGCAAGTCAAAGCCGATGCCAGCATCATATGGACGAAGCGATACGGAAAGGACGGATTGAAGACGATCTCCAGCCAGTTCTGTGCGTGAAACTGGCCATCGACGATTTCGTAGCCCGCCGGCGTCTGCATCCAAGAATTCAAGGCCAGGATCCAGAACGCGCTTAGCATGGTGCCGAACGCGACCAGGACGGTCGATCCTAGATGGATCACTTCCCCGACCCGGCGGTGGCCGAACAGCATCACGCCGAGAAAGCCGGCTTCCAGAAAAAAAGCGGTCAGCACTTCATAACCGAGCAGCGGGCCAGCGATATTGCCGACGCGCTCCATGTAGCCCGGCCAGTTGGTGCCGAACTGGAAGCTCATGGTGACGCCACTGACGACCCCGAGCGCGAACGTCAGTGCGAATATCTTGGTCCACATCCGGTAGGCGCGGAGCCAATCCATCTTCTGCTGCAGATCGGTCGCACGCAGATGCTTCAGCCGGAAGAACAGCAGCACCCAGCCCAGCGCGATCGAAATCGAAGGAAACAGGATATGAAACGTGATATTGGCGGCGAACTGGATGCGCGCAAGGAACACAACGTCCATCAGCATTCCCTCCAGGTTCGGCGCAGCGCCCACCGCCAATCAAGTGCACAACGGCCGATACCGCACCCGTGCCGTTCGTGCCTTGCAATCAATGGAGCTTCACGTGCGGCTCGGTGCGCCGGGTGATCAGGCGGGCCAGCGTGTCGAGCGCCACCTTCACCGAACCATGCAGCGCGTGTTCGTGCATCTTGTAGAGCGACAGATACATCATCCTTGCGAAGATGCCTGCGAAGACCAGGTTGCCGCCGACGAGCGCCCCCATCATCGAGCCGACCGTGCTGAATTCGCCGAGCGACACCAGTGATCCGAAGTCGCGGTACCGATAGGACTTGAGAGGATGACGCCCGAGATACCGTGGAATCTGTGAATAGAGGTGGGACGCCTGCTGATGAGCCGCCTGCGCCCGAGGCGGCACATTGCCATGTTTTCCCCATGAGCAGGCCGAGCAGTCGCCGATGGCGAAAATATTGTCGTCACGGGTTGTTTGCAGCGTCGGCCGAACAACGAGCTGATTGATGCGATTCGTTTCGATGCCGGCGATATCCTTCAGGAGATCCGGCGCCTTCACGCCCGCGGCCCAGACGATCAATTCGGCCGGGATCGTCCGGCCATCCGTCAGATTGACCCGGTCGGCGCCGACCTCGGAGACCTTGGCGCCGACCAACACATTAACCCCGAGCTTGGCCAGTAATTTTTCCGTCTCGCTCGACACCCGTTCCGGCAACGCTGGAAGCACCCGTTCGGCGGCTTCGATCAAGGTGATCTTGATGTCCTTCTGCGGATCGACCTGATCCAGGCCATACGCGACCACTTCGCGCGTCGTTCGGTGCAGTTCGGCCGCAAGCTCTACCCCGGTCGCGCCGGCTCCGATGATCGCGACCTTCAACTGGTGCGCTCCCAGCGGCAACGATTGGGCATGCGCACGGATGCACGCATTGACCATTCTTTCGTGGAACCGTCTCGCATCGCTGTGCGAATCGAGCTTGATTGCATGGTCCACGACGCCAGGCGTGCCAAAGTCGTTGTTCTGACTTCCGATGGCGATGACAAGGACATCATAGCCAAAGGTCCGCTTCGGCGTGACCTCGCGGCCCTCGGCGTCGAAGTACGGCGCCACCAGCACCTGACGGCGATCCCGATCGATCCCGGTCATCTCCCCAATGCGGTAGCGAAAGCCGTGCCAGTAGGATTGCGCAAGATAGTCGACCTCGTGGGCCGAGATATCCATGCTCCCCGCGGCAATTTCGTGAAGCTTCGGCTTCCACACATGCGTGCGGCTTCGCTCGATCAGCGTGATATCGAGTTTTCCCCTGCGTCCGTATTTATCGCCCAGGCGCGTCGCAAGCTCCAATCCGCCGGCTCCGCCTCCGACGATCACAATCCTGGATGTTGCCAACTGCGGCTCACTCATGATGGCCTCAACCGATCGAGTTCTTTTCCAACCGCGTCTTGCCGATCAAGCCCGCTCCGAAATGGCGTCTGCGACCGCGACGGCAGCCATGTTCACGATACGCCGAACTGTGGACGATGGCGTCAGGATATGGGCCGGCTTTGCCGCCCCGAGCAAAATGCCGCCCACCGTCAGTCCCTGCCCCGCCGCCATCCGCAACAAATTGTAGGAGATGTTGGCGGCGTCTAGATTCGGCATCACCAGCACATTCGCTGGTCCTTCGAAATCGGTGTCGGGAAACTCGTGATCAAGCACCGACCGCGATAGCGCGGCATCCCCGCGCATCTCGCCCTCAACGGCCAGATCGGGCGACCGCTCGCGAATGATGGCGCGCGCCTCCCGCATCTTGTGCGCTTCCGCGACGGCCGAGCTGCCAAAGCTCGAATGCGACATCAACCCCACCCTCGGCGTGATGCCGAACCGCCTGACCTCGGCGGCCGCCAACAACGCAATATCGGCGACCTGCTCGGCGGTCGGATTGAGATTGCAGTGCGTGTCGCAAATGAACAGCTGATGCTTTGGGAGAATGAGCATCTGCATCACGGCGAGCGTGCGCACGCCGTCCCGGGTCCCTATTACGTGGCTTATGGCCGTGAGGTGACTGGCGGTCCTTCCGATGACCCCGCACAGCATGGCATCGCCAATGCCCCTCTCGAGCAGGATCGACGCGAGCACCGTCGCGTCGCTCCGCGTCTCCGACAGGGCCAGCGCGGCCGACACGCCATCACGCTTTCTGCGCGCATGATACACTTCCGCGGACTTGGAATAGACCTGCGCATCATGTGGATCGATAATCTCGCAGTCGCTGCCTGGCTTGAGCCGGAGACCGAAGGCCTTGATCCGCTCTTCGATCGTCGAAGGCCGGCCGAGCAGCAGCGGCCGGGCAATGCTCTCGTCAGCGATGACCTGTGCTGCGCGCAGCACACGCTCGTCCTCGCCTTCCGCCAGAAGCAGCGATTTGCCGCTTCCCTTGGCCAAGGAGAAGACCGGCTGCATCGCGTTTCCGGACTGGTAGACGAACCGGGCGAGCTTCTGACGATAGGCCTCCATATCGAGGATCGGACGCCTGGCAACGCCGGTGTCGGCAGCGGCCTTGGCCACCGCCGGCGCGATCATTTCGATGAGCCGCGGGTCGAACGGCTTCGGAATGAGATAGTCGCGGCCGAAGCGCAGCCCCTCCCCCTTGTAAGCGGCGGCGACCACCTCGGGCACCTCCGCCATGGTCAAATCCGCGAGTGCGCGTACCGTCGCGAGCTTCATCTCCTCATTGATCGTGGTCGCCCCGCAGTCCAGCGCACCTCTGAAGATGAACGGAAAGCACAGCACATTGTTGATCTGGTTGGGGTAGTCGGAACGCCCTGTCCCTATGATCGCGTCGGGACGAACGGCCAGCGCATCCTCCGGCATGATTTCGGGGATCGGGTTGGCCATGGCGAAAATCAACGGATCTCGCGCCATCTTCTTGACCATGTCGGGCGTGAGCACGTTGCCGGCCGACAGACCGAGGAAAATGTCCGTATACTGGATGATCTGGTCCAGCTTTCGCGCGTCCGTCGTTACGGCGTAGCGCGCCTTGTTGTCGTCCATGCCTTCGGTGCGGCCGGCATACACCACGCCCTTCGCATCGGTCACGATGATATTATCGTGTCGCAGCCCGAGACTGACGATGAGATCGAGACAGGCAAGCGCCGCTGCACCGGCGCCGGAGCAAACCAGCTTGACGTCAGCGATGTCCTTTTTCACCAGCTTCAGCCCGTTGAGGATCGCGGCCGCCGCGATGATCGCGGTGCCGTGCTGGTCGTCGTGAAAGACGGGAATCTTCATTCGGGCGCGCAGCTTCTGTTCGATGTAGAAGCACTCCGGCGCCTTGATGTCCTCCAGATTGATGCCGCCGAAGGTCGGCTCCATCCTGACGATCGTTTCGATCAACGCGTCAGGATCGTTCTCGGCGAGTTCGATATCGAATACGTCGATTCCGGCGAACTTCTTGAACAGGCACGCCTTGCCTTCCATGACCGGCTTGCTCGCAAGCGGGCCAATATTGCCGAGACCAAGCACAGCGGTGCCGTTGGTGATGACTGCCACGAGGTTGCTGCGCGCCGTCAGTTCATCGGCCTGCAAGGGATCCTTGGCGATGACCAGGCAAGGTTCCGCCACGCCGGGTGAATACGCCAGGGCCAGATCGCGCTGCGTTGCCATGGACGTCGTTGGCACGACGGAGATCTTCCCCGGCGTCGGCAGGCGATGATACTCGAGTGCGGCTTCCCTCAGATCCTGATCCTGATCCATGATATTCCCCGATTCTACTGTTGGTTCGAGAGGCGATGCGCCTCTCTCCTGCTTCTGCTCGGCCGGCGGGGCCTTCACGCACTTCCGCCACGGGTGCGCATCACGGCCATCCCTTCCTCGAAGCGTCGACGCATTATTTCGATCGTCTGCTTCTGGGACTCGGCCGCGGTCTCGGCGAGCTGGCGCATGTTGGAGATGGCTTTTTCAAATCCCTGCCTGGCGATTTCACTGCGCCGCCCCGCAACGGTTTCGTTGCTGGCCTCGGCAGCGATCGCCTTCATGGTTTCCTGGAAAACCTCGGTCTGCCGTGCCATCAGGTTCCGCCAGCTCTCGTATGCCGAACGATTGACCTCGGTGAGCGCGTCGATGTTTTTCTTCTCCATATCGATCAACGACATCATGTCGACGCCGCTGATCTGGCAGGATTCGATGAGCTTGGCGAAGTCGAACCCCGGGAGACCCCAGTCGGCTGCGCTCGGCGTTGACTTGTTGTCGGACACGTCCGTCTCCTTCATGAGTGATTGGTGCGGTGATTTGTGGTGGCGGCGTCGGTCACGTTGACTTCCCTTGGCGGCTGATCGGGTCTGAGGTCTGCAATGGGTGTCGGCCGTCCTTCGGCATCGAGCGCGACGAACGTAAAGATGCCTTCGGTCACCTTCACACGGTCCCCCAGGCGGCGGCGCAGCGCCCAGGCTTCCAGGCGGATCGCCAGCGATGTCCGCCCGACACGCTCGGCCGCTGCGTAGACGCAGAGAACGTCTCCGACCTGGACCGGCTTGATGAAATGCATCGCCTCGATCGCAACCGTCGCGACCCGCCCCTGCGCACGCTGACCGGCATGGATGCCACCCGCGATATCCATTTGGGAAAGCACCCAGCCGCCGAAGATGTCGCCACTCGGATTTGCGTCCGCAGGCATGGCGAGCGTTCGCGTCGTCAGGTCCCCTTGTGGCTGCGTCGACATCGGCACCTCAGACCATGCTCTGGCCGCCGTTGGCGGATATCGTCGAACCCGTGATGAAGCCCGCATCGTCGGACGCCAGGAACAGGACCGTGCGCGCGATCTCGTGCGGCTCACCCAAACGGCCGACCGGGATCAGGGGAATAATGTTCTTGGCCACGATTTCCGGGTTGATCGCCTTGACCATCTCGGTGGCGATATAGCCGGGACAGATCGTATTGACGGTGATGCCGGAGCGAGCGCCCTCTTGCGCCAGTGCCTTCACAAAACCCATGTCACCCGCCTTGGCGGCGGAGTAGTTGACCTGGCCCATCTGGCCCTTCTGGCCGTTGATCGAGGAGATGCAGATCACACGGCCGAATTTGCGCTCGCGCATTCCTTCCCACACCGGCCGCGTCATGTTGAACAGCGAATTCAGATTGGTGTTGATGACCGCATACCATTGGTCCGGCGTCATCTTGTGGAACATGCCGTCCTTGGTGATCCCCGCGTTATTGACCAGCACGTCCACCGGACCGAGATCGGCCTCGACCTGCTTCAAGCCGGCGATGCAGGCGTCGTAGCTCGACACGTCCCATTTGTAGACGTTGATGCCGGTCTCGTTCTTGAACTTCGCCGCCGCTTCTTCATTTCCGGCATAGCTCGCAGCTACCTTATAGCCGGCCGCCTTGAGCGCGATCGAGATCGCCTCACCTATGCCTCGCGTTCCGCCGGTCACCACCGCAACTCTGGACATCGTTTCCTCCTGATCTTGGTCGGTTGTATTCGCCGGCTCCGGGGAGCCGTTTTCGTTTGCGGACGGCCCGGTGCCGTCCGCATCTGGTTCCGGTTGTAACGACCGGGCCCGTCCGCTGGTTTAGCGCTCGACCGTCAAAGCAACGCCCATGCCGCCGCCGATGCAGAGCGTGGCAAGGCCTTTCTTCGCGCCACGCTTCTGCATCTCGAACAGCAGCGTCGTCAGAACGCGCGCGCCGGATGCACCGATCGGATGGCCGATGGCGATGGCACCACCGTTCACGTTCACGATCGATGGATCCCAACCCATGTCCTTGTTGACGGCGATGGCCTGCGCCGCGAAGGCCTCGTTGGCCTCGACGAGATCGAGATCCTTGACCTTCCAGCCGGCCTTTTCGAGCGCCTTGCGGGACGCCGGAATGGGCCCCGATCCCATTACCGCCGGATCGACGCCCGCGGTCGCCCAGGACACGATCTTCGCAAGCGGCCTGAGGCCGCGCCTGCTGGCTTCGTCAGCGCTCATCAACACCAGCGCGGCCGCGCCGTCGTTGAGACCCGAGGCGTTGCCGGCGGTTACCGAGCCCTCCTTGTTGAAGGCAGGCTTCAGCTTCGCCATCGCATCGAGCGTCGTGCCCGGCCGGATATATTCATCCTGGTCGACGACGATATCGCCCTTTCTGGTCTTGACGGTGACAGGAACGATTTCGTCCTTGAACTTGCCGCCCTTTTGCGCGTTCTCGGCCTTGTTCTGCGAGCTGGTGGCGAACGCGTCTTGCTCTTCACGGCTGATCTGCCATTTGGCGGCGATGTTCTCGGCCGTTACTCCCATGTGATAACCATGGAACGCATCCAGCAGGCCGTCTTTCAGCATGGAATCGATGAACTTGACGTCGCCCATCTTGGTGCCGGAGCGCATGTGAGACAAATGCGGCGCCATCGACATCGACTCCATGCCGCCGGCGACGATAACCTTCGCATCGCCATTGGCGATCTGCTGCAGTCCGAGGGCCACCGACCGCAGGCCCGAACCGCAAAGCTGGTTCATGCCCCACGCCGTCTTCTCCTGCGGAATGCCGGCGGCCATGGCGGCTTGTCGCGCGGGATTCTGCCCCTCGCCCCCGGCCAGCACCTGGCCCAGGATGACTTCGTCGACGTCCTCGGGGGAGACCTGGGCGCGCTCGAGCGCCCCCTTGATCGCGACGGCCCCGAGTTCATGGGCGGTCAGCAATCCGAATGCCCCGTTGAAGGAGCCAACCGGCGTCCGCGCGGCAGACACAATTACGACGTCAGTCATGACCAATTCTCCTTTTTACGGCCGATCCGTTGTGATTCGAATATCAAAGAACCTTGCGTTAGAGACGCCGCGCTAAAGCGCCCTGGCATCCGCGACGGCGGTCTCAAAGTCGGTCGGGTCGATATTGCGTTCGAGCCCGGCGCGCAGCTTGTCCCGATCTAGTTCGCCCTCCCACCAGGCCACCACGACGCAGGCGACGCCATTGCCGCAGAGATTGGTCAGCGCGCGGCACTCGCTCATGAACTTGTCGATGCCGAGCACGATCGCCATGCCGGGAAGCAGCTCCGGCCGCACGGCAGCGAGCGTGCCTGCCAGCGTGATGAAACCCGCACCCGTAATGCCCGAAGCGCCCTTCGACGTCAGCATGGCGACGATGAGGATCGTCATCTGCTCACCGAAGCTGAGATCGACGTTCATGGCCTGGGCAATGAAGAGCGTCGCCAGCGTCATGTAGATGTTGGTGCCGTCGAGATTGAAGGAATAGCCGGTCGGCACGACCAGGCCGACGACCGGCTTGGAGCAGCCGAGGCGCTCCAGCTTTTCCATCAGTTGCGGGAGCGCGCTCTCCGAGGACGACGTGCCGAGCACGATCAGCAACTCATCCTTGATGTATTTGAGGAACTTGAAGATCGAGAAACCGGCGATGCGGGCGATCAGACCAAGGACCACCAGCACGAAGATCACCGCGGTTAGGTAGAAGGTGACGATAAGTCCGGCGAGATTGCCCAGCGCCTGCGGACCGTACCGCCCGATCGTATAGGCCATCGCCCCGAACGCACCGATCGGCGCGGCCTTCACGATGATCGAGATGACGCCGAACATCGCGTGGGCGACATCGTCGATGAACGATCGCACGGTATGGGCCCGGTCACCGAGCCCCATCAGTGCAAAGCCGAACAGGATTGCAAACAGCAGGACTTGCAGGATTTCGCCCTGCGCAAACGCCCCGACCACTGTTTCCGGAATGATGTGCAGGACGAAGTCCACCGACTTCATCTCAGCCGCCTGCTTGGCGTAACCAGCGACGGCGGCGGCATTCGACTGCCCCTGGAAACCCGATCCCGGGTGCAGCACGTTGGCGACGATCAGGCCCAGCCCGAGCGCGAAGGTCGAGACGATCTCGAAGTAGATGAGCGCCTTGACCGCGACGCGGCCGACTTTCTTGACTTCGGAGATATGGGCAATTCCGGAGACGACGGTGCAGAAGATGATGGGCGCAATGGCCATCTTGATGAGCTTGACGAAGCCGTCGCCCATCGCCTTGATCCAGTCATTCTTGGCGAAATCCGGCCAGAGCCAGCCGACGGAAATACCGAGCACGATCGCCACCAGCACCTGGACATAGAGAATCTGATAAATCGGCTTCTTCTGCGTCGCGGTTATCGCAGTTGTCGTTCCGGACATCGTGTCTCCTCCATGATCTCGTCGTGTCTGCGTGGCCGCAGGCAACGTCATTTTTTCTTCTGTGGCGGCAGATCGGTGCAGTGGCCCTCGAAGACTTCCGCGGCCATTCCAATGGACTCGCCGAGCGTCGGATGCGGGTGAATGGTCTTGCCGATATCGGACGGGTCGCAGCCCATCTCGATCGCAAGACAGATCTCGCTGATCAAGTCGCCGGCATGGGTACCGACGATGCCGCCGCCGACCACACGATGGGTCGTGGAATCGAACAGCAATTTGGTGAAGCCCTCGTCGCGGCCATTGGCGATGGCGCGGCCGGACGCCGCCCAGGGAAAAACCGCCTTGCCGAACTTGATGCCTTCTTCCTTGCACTGGTCCTCGGTCTTGCCGGCCCAGGCCACTTCAGGGTCGGTGTAGGCGACGGAGGGAATCTGCCGCGCGTCGAAATACGACTTCTCGCCATGCGCGACTTCCGCGGCGACATGGCCTTCATGCACAGCCTTGTGCGCCAGCATCGGCTGGCCGATGATGTCGCCAATCGCGAAGATATGCGCCACGTTGGTGCGCATCTGCCGGTCGGCGTTGATGAAGCCTCGCGCCGTCACTGCGACTCCAGCTTTCTCGGCAGCGATCGTCTTGCCGTTCGGGCTGCGGCCGACCGACACGAGAACGAGGTCATAGACCTGCGGTCCGGCGGGCGCCTGCTCGCCCTCAAAGCTCACCTCGATCCCGGCGTGAGTCGCCTTCGCACCGACCGTCTTGGTCTTCAACATGACCTTCTCGAAGCGCTTGGCGTTCATCTTCTCCCAGATCTTGACTAGGTCGCGGTCGGCCCCCTGCATCAGCCCATCGAGCATTTCGACAACGTCGATGCACGCACCGAGCGTCGAATAGACCGTCGCCATCTCGAGCCCGATGATGCCGCCGCCGATCACCAGCATGCGCTTGGGAATCGATTTCAGCAGCAGCGCGCCGGTCGAATCGACGATGCGCGGATCGTCGGGCAGGAACGGCAGCTTCACGACCTGGCTGCCGGCGGCGATGATCGCCTTGGCGAACTTGACTGTCTTTTTGCCGCCCGCCGAAACGATCTCGAGATGATGCGGATCGAGGAAGGCGCCGACGCCGGTCACGACCTCGACCTTGCGGGCCTTCGCCATGCCGGCAAGGCCACCGGTCAGCTTCTTGATCACGCCGTCCTTGAAGCCGCGCAGCTTGTCGAGGTCGATCTGCGGCGGACCATAGGAAATGCCGTGGTCAGGCAGATGCTTGACCTCGTCGACGACCGAAGCCGTATGTAGCAGCGCCTTGCTCGGGATACAGCCGACATTGAGGCACACGCCGCCGAGCGTATCGTACCGCTCGACCAGCACGGTCTTCATGCCGAGATCGGCGGCGCGGAAGGCAGCCGAGTAGCCGCCAGGACCGGCGCCCAGCACCACCATGTCGCATTCGATATCGGCCTTACCGGAATAGGATCCCGCGGCTGGCGCGGGCGGCGGCGGCGCGGCGGCAGCGGGCTGCGCCGCTGGCGCGGGCTTCGGCGCGGCCACAGCACCGGCGCTTTCCAGCACCAAGATGGTCGAGCCTTCGCTGACCTTGTCCTCGACCTTGACCTTGATTTCCTTGACGATGCCGGCATGCGTGGACGGAATCTCCATCGACGCCTTGTCGGATTCGACCATGATGAGGCTGGTGTCGACCGCGACGGTTTCACCGGGCTTCACCAGGACCTCGATGACCGCGACGTCCTTGAAGTCGCCGATGTCAGGAACCTTCACTTCAATCTGCTGAGCCATGCTGCTCTCCCCGATCTCAGAACAGCACGCGCCGCAAATCGGCGAGTACGTTGGCGAAGTGAACGTTGAAGCGCGCCGCCGCCGCGCCATCGATGACGCGGTGGTCCCACGACAACGACAGCGGCAGCGTCAGCCGCCAGTCCGAGGTCTTGCCGTCGGGCGAGTGCTGCTTCCAGTAGCCCTTGCAGACGCCCATGATCGCGACTTCCGGCGCGTTGATGATCGGTGTGAAGTAAATGCCGCCGATGCCGCCGAGCGACGAGATCGAGAACGTGCCGCCCTGCATCTGGTCGGGCTTGATCTTGCCCTCGCGCGCGACCTTGGCGAGCGCGTTCATCTCGGTGGCGATTTCCGGCACCGATTTCTTGTCGGCATCGCGGATTACAGGCACCATCAGGCCGTTCGGCGTGTCAGCGGCAAACCCGATGTGCCAATAGTTCTTGTAGACCAGCGTGTCACCGTCGAGGCTGGCATTGAACTCCGGAAATTTCTTCAACGCCGCCACGGCCGCCTTCACCATGAACGGCAGCAGCGAGAGTTTTACGCCACTCTTCTCCAGCTCCTTGTTCATCTTCATCCGGAACGCTTCGAGGTCGGTGATATCAGCCTCGTCATGGGTGGTGACGTGCGGGATGACGACCCAGTTACGGTGCAGATTGGCGGCGGAGATCTTCTTGATGCGGCCGAGCTCCTTGCGCTCGACCGGCCCGTATTTGGCGAAATCAACCTTGGGCCACGGCAGCAGGTCGATGCCGCCGACGCCACCGCCGCTGGCCGACGCGGCTTGCGGTTTGGCCGAGGCCGCTCCGCCCTTGCCGAACGCCTCGACGTCCTCGCGCTGGATGCGGCCATGATTGCCTGACCCCTTGACCTTGCCGAGATCGACGCCGCGTTCGCGCGCCAGCTTGCGCACGGCCGGGCCAGCATAAGCGAGCGCGAAAGCCTTTTCGTCGATCGCGCCGGTTGCCGCGGCTGGTGCCGCCGCAGGCGATGAGGATGCGGCTACCGGAGCGGCCGTAGGACAGCCTGCAACGTCGCCAACGGAAGCGCCGGTCGCCAGCACGAGGATGATCGAGCCTTCGCTGACCTTGTCGCCGGTGTTGACCTTGATCTCGCGCACGATGCCTGAAAGCGGCGCCGGCACTTCCATCGTGGCCTTGTCGGACTCCAGCGCGATCAGCGGATCCTCCGCCTTGACGCTGTCGCCGGGCTTGACGAAGATTTCGATCACCGGAACGTCCTTGAAGTCGCCGATATCGGGGACCCGCACCTCGGCGATGCCGCCCGGCGCGCTGACCGGCGACGGCGGCGCGCTGACGACCGGGCGAGCCTCGGCCTGCTCGGCGCCGGCGCCCTCGAACTGCACGATGACGGCGCCTTCGCTGACCCTGTCGCCGACCTTCACGACCACCGATCTCACGACGCCATCCCGCGGCGACGGCACTTCCATGGTCGCCTTGTCGGACTCCAGCGCGACCAGCGGCGCCTCGGCCTTCACCGTGTCGCCCGGCTTGACGAAGATTTCGATGACCGGGACGTCCTTGAAGTCACCGATATCGGGAACCTTGATGTCGATCAGACTCATCGCTCTGTCCTCGGCTTCGCCGTCACACAGTCCAGGGCGCAGCGCGCCCGGTGTCGATTTGAAATTTCGCGATCGCCTCGGCCACGATCGCCGGCTTGATCGCCCCTTCGTCGGCCAGCGCCTTGAGCGCGGCGATCGCGACGTAATGCCGATCGACCTCGAAGAACCGCCGCAGCTTGACGCGATAGTCGCTACGACCAAAACCGTCAGTGCCGAGGGTGACGTATCGCCGTCCGGCGGCCTGGACATATTCGCGGATCTGGTCGGAGTAGCTGCGCATGTAATCGGTCGACGCCACGACCGGGCCCAGATGGCCTTCAAGTTGCGCCTCGACCCAGCTCTTGCGGCGCGGCTCGGTCGGGTGCAGCAGGTTCCAGCGCTCCGCCGCCATGCCGTCGCGGCGCAATTCGTTGAAGCTCGTCGCGCTCCAGACGTCGGCGGTGACGCCGAAATCCGCCCTGAGCAGATCCGCCGCCGCGATCACTTCACGCAGAATCGTGCCCGAGCCCACCAGCTGGACGCGCAGTCCCTTCTTCGCGGTCTCGCCGCCGTTCTTGAGGAGATAGAGCCCCTTGAGAATTCCTTCTTCCGCCCCCTTGCCGGCGTCGGCCAGCCCTGGGTGCTGATAGTTCTCGTTCATCAGGGTGATGTAGTAGTAGACGTCCTCCTGCGCCTCGTACATGCGGCGCATGCCCTCGCGGACGATGGTCACGACCTCATAGGCAAAGGTCGGATCGTACGCCACGCAGTTCGGGATGGTGGCGGCCAGCAGATGGCTGTGGCCGTCCTCATGCTGCAACCCTTCGCCGTTCAGCGTCGTGCGGCCGGCGGTGCCGCCGAGCAGGAAGCCGCGGGCGCGCATGTCACCGGCGAGCCAGGCAAGGTCGCCGACGCGCTGCAGGCCGAACATCGAATAATAGATGTAGAACGGAATCATCGGCACGTTGTTGGTCGAGTAGGACGTCGCCGCGACGATCCAGCTCGACATCGCGCCGCCTTCGTTGATACCCTCCTGGAACACCTGTCCGCTCTTGTCCTCGCGGTAGTACATCAGCTGGTCGGCATCCTGCGGCCGGTAGAGCTGGCCGACTGACGAATAGATGCCGAGCTGGCGGAACATGCCCTCCATGCCGAAGGTGCGGGATTCGTCCGGCACGATCGGCACGATGTGCTTGCCGATCAACTTGTCGCGGACGAGGGTGCCGAGCATCTGCACGAACGCCATCGTGGTGGAAATTTCACGGTCGCCGGTAGCGTCGAGCAGCCGCTGGAATGTCGACAGCGGCGGAATTGGCAGGGAGGCGGATTTGCGCCGGCGTTGCGGCAGGCTGCCGCCGAGCTTGGCGCGCTGGGCGTGAAAATACTTCATCTCCGGACTGTCTTCCGGCAGGCGGAGGAACGGAACCTTGGCCAGGTCCGCATCGGAGACCGGTATCTGGAAGCGGTCGCGGAAACCGCGCAGCGCATCCTGCGTCATCTTCTTGGCCTGATGCGCGATCATCTGGCCTTCGCCGGATTCGCCCATGCCAAAACCCTTGACGGTCTTCGGCAGGATGACGGTCGGCTGGCCCTTGTGATTGACGGCTGCGGTGTAGGCCGCGAACACCTTTTCCGGATCATGGCCGCCGCGCGCCAGTTGCCAGATATCGTCGTCGCTCATGTCGGCGACGAGCTCTTTCAGTTCATCGTATTTGCCGAAGAAATGTTCGCGGATATAGGCACCGCTCTTGCTCTTGAAATCCTGGTATTCGCCGTCGACGCACTCCGTCATGCGCTTGAGCAGCAACCCGGTCTTGTCCTTCTGCAGCAGCCGATCCCAGCCCGAGCCCCACAGCACCTTGATGACGTTCCAGCCGGCGCCGCGGAACACGCTTTCGAGTTCCTGGACGATCTTGCCGTTGCCACGAACCGGCCCGTCGAGCCGTTGCAGGTTGCAGTTGATGACGAAGATCAGATTGTCGAGGTTCTCGCGGCCGGCGAGCGAAATCGCGCCGAGCGATTCCGGCTCATCGGTTTCGCCGTCACCCATGAAGGCCCAAACCTTGCGGTTGGCCGTTTCCGCCAAATTGCGGTTCTGGAGATATTTCAGGAAGCGAGCCTGATAGATCGCCATCAGGGGCCCGAGCCCCATCGACACCGTCGGAAACTGCCAGAAATCCGGCATCAGCCAGGGGTGCGGATAGCTCGACAGTCCCCCGCCGGCGGTCTCCTGCCGGAAGCCGAGCAGCTGCTCCTCGCTCAACCGGCCCTCGAGGAAGGCGCGGGCGTAGATGCCGGGCGAACAATGCCCCTGGACGAAAATCAGATCGCCACCATGGGTATCCGTCGGCGCGTGCCAGAAATGGCCGAAGCCGATGTCGTAGAGCGTTGCGGCCGACTGAAAACTTGCGATATGTCCGCCTAGCTCCGAGCTTTCCTTGTTGGCGCGAAGAACGATCGCCAGCGCGTTCCATCGGATGATCGAGCGAAGCTTGTGCTCGATCGCACGATCGCCCGGCAGCGCGGGCTGCCGGTCCGGAGGGATCGTGTTGCAGTAGGGTGTCGTCAGCGATTGCTCAATCTGAAGGCCGCCATCGCGTGCGGCATCGAGCACCGCATTGACGACGAACTCGGCTCGTTCATTGCCACGATGGCCTCGGACGGCCGACAAGGCATCGAGCCATTCCCGGGTTTCGTGCGGATCCAGATCGTGCGCGTCCGCGATCGTCATTACCCTCTCCCATTTCGTGCCGAGCCAAAATCAGGCGCGAACGTTCGTTGCGCGCCGCGCGCCTGGTGAAACGCACAATGCCGCACAGGCGATCTCGCCTGGCGGTCTAGGTCATGAGCTGCATGATGGCTGGCATCTGAACGTTCCCCTCACATTGCTTATTCTGAAGCTCTTGCTTCTTTTGAAGAGACCGAAGCAGCATTCGTGCCAGACCCCGAGAGGCACGGCCAGTCGCGCGCATGCCATTCTTTTTGCTTGGGTTTGCGGTGCGAGCTATCGGAGCTGCGTCTGCGAACGGCTGGGATTTGTCCGAAGCTCCGGAAAAGGTTCGGAAAGGCCGCCCGAAATGTCGGACAGACACCGTGATCGATTCCAAACGCAAGACTCGGAGCTGGAAATTGGCCGCCGCGCGAGGAGCAAGGTCGCCCTCGCAAAGCAGCGCTCCTCGTGAAAGGGGCACTGGTGCGAAAACAAACAATCGAATTGACGAAGTTCGCTCAGATAGCTGAATGTCCTCAAGCGGCGCATTCACGGGACCAACCAAATGACAGTCTTACTCGATCTCCTCAACAACGATCCGCGTGAGATGATGCGGCCTGACAGGCAACGCCACCCTGAAAAGGCAAACCGCCCCGACACGCAAATACTGAGCAAGCCTACATGGATCCGCGTAAAGGCTCCCGGCTCCGCCGATTGGGCGGAGACGAAGCGCATCGTGCGTGAGAACAAACTCGTGACCGTTTGCGAGGAAGCCAGCTGTCCTAACATTGGCGAGTGCTGGGCGAAGAAGCAAGCGACCTTCATGATCATGGGCGACACCTGCACGCGCGCCTGCGCGTTCTGCAACGTGCGCACCGGCCTACCAGATCCGCTCGATGCAGATGAGCCGGTCAAAATCGCAGAAGCGGTGGCCACACTAGGACTGCAGCATGTGGTCGTCACCTCAGTCGATCGCGATGATCTTGCCGATGGCGGTGCGGTGCATTTCGCCACAACCATTGCTGCGATCCGGGCAGTGAGCCCTGGCACGACGATCGAAATCCTGACGCCAGACTTTCTGCGCAAAAGGGGCGCGCTCGAAACCGTCGTCGCGGCGAAGCCCGACGTGTTCAACCACAATCTGGAGACCGTGCCGTCGAAATATCTGACGGTGCGGCCCGGGGCGCGTTATTTCCATTCGGTCCGGCTGTTGCAGCGCGTGAAGGAACTCGATGCGCGGATTTCCACCAAATCGGGCATCATGGTCGGTCTCGGCGAAGAGCGGAGCGAAGTGCTGCAATTGATGGATGATCTGCGTTCCGCCGACGTCGATTTCTTGACGATCGGGCAGTATCTCCAGCCCACGCGCAAGCACCACCCTGTTGTGAGCTTCGTGCCACCTGACGAATTCGAAGCCTATGAGAAGGTCGCTTACGCTAAGGGCTTTCTGCTGGTCTCGGCCACGCCGCTAACGCGCTCCTCGCACCACGCGGGCGATGATTTCCGCAAGCTTCGCGAGCGACGACTTCGGTAGGCTGATTGCGGTTGGGCCGCCTTGGCATGCTCGACGATCTGGCTTGCCCTTGGTTCATGACGGCGCGCCAGCTTGACCAACAAAATGCAACCTCCAGGCATGAGATGGTCGCTCAGCATGGAGTTGCTTTCGCTGCCCGTATTAGGATTTTCTTTGATCTCCCGGTGCACACGTCGTGCACACGCCACCTTCTAACGAATTGAAAAACTTGAACTCTCGCTCCAATCCATCATGGGGAAGTTTGAGCTAAGTATAGCCAAGAAGAACACCGCGTACGTTATGATGCAGCGACTCCAATCAACATGGCACCAGCACCATGACCGCGAATGAGACTTACACCGAGCCTACAACTGGCTATTGGCAGAACCTGACGCCTGAGGTCCCCGCCCGGTTCCCCGCGCGGCCGCCCTATCGCTTCGGCTATCCAGTAAGTCTACCCTGCAGCCGCACGCTGGTCCTGCCGCTGCGCCAATTGCCCGATGGCAATCGCGCCGTCGCCTCCCTCATTGCCAACCAGGCCTCAAGCAACGTTGTTGCGGCGCTGGCGGATCATATGGCCACGCAGGCGCGCTCACTCGATGCCCAGATCATTGTCGGACTGCCAACCCTCGGCCTTGCCTTTGCCTCGCTGGTAGCCGAATGGCTCGGACAGTCACGCTATGTCCCCTCGGGTACTCGCGCAAATTCTGGTATGATGACGCCCTGTCCGAGCCGGTCACCTCGATTACAAGTCCGGAGGCGGGCAAGCAATTGCGGCTGGACCCGAACCTGGTGCCCCTGATCGAAGGCCGACGGGTCGTGCTGGTCGACGATGCGATATCAACCGGCGCAACCGCGGTCGCTTCTGTGCGTCTTTTGCAAAAGATCGGCGTCGAAGTTGCCGGTATGATTGTCGCCATGAAGCAAACCAATCGGTGGAAGGCGCCGGTCGCGGCGCTGTCCCCGCCGCTTGTAGTCCGTGCGGTCTATGGGTGCCCACTCTTCCTCCGCGGCGACGCTGGCTGGATGCCCCTCACGGAGACGCAGCCCGCCATTCCCTGAACGAACCGGTCAAGCGATCGTCGACATGGGACATGGGCATAGGTGTCTCGTGTCCATCAAAACTGAGAGGTCTTGAAACAGAGGCTCCGCGGCCAGGCGAGATCTCGTTAGAATAGATCCTCGTCCCAGACGATCACCCTGATCGGCGTCGGATTGAATCCGTTGCAGGGATTGTTGACCTGCGGGCAGTTGGAGATGACGAAGATCACGTCGAGATCCATCGTGACATCGACATAGTTTCCGGGCGCCGACATGCCATCGACTACGGTGAATTTGCCATCGGGATCGATCGGCACGTTCATGAAGAAGTTCAGATTGGCGACGATGTCGCGCTTGGTCATGCCGTATTTCGACAATTCCAGGATAAAGTTCTCGCGGCAGGCGTGCTGGTATTTGGTTTCTTCGCCGAACCGCACCGCGTTACTCTCGCAGGAACAGCATCCGGCCGAACTGTCGTGGCGTCCGCAGGTATCCGCCGTGATCCGAGCCATGACACGGCCGCGGTTGGAGATTAGTCGGGTGCCAAGTTCGACATAGGCCGAGCCTTGAGTACGCAGCGTGTCCTGCGTGCTGTAGCGTTCCGCGGTGTCATCGGCGCAGTACAGCACGGTGTCCACCGCCTGCTGGCCTTCGCTGTCGACGATCCGCAAGGTCTGCCCGCGCTTCACCACGCGCGACCAGGGCCGTTCCGCGGCGATATCGCTGACATAGATCGCCGTGGAGACATCCCGCGGCAAGCTGGAAGCATCGGCAGTCATTGGAGTCTCCTCACGCGTAGAGCCGGTCGGTGAATTCGAAAGCCCGCATGGCTTCGGGCGAACCGGTACGGCAGGGATCATCCGCTCCGGCAGGCGGCAGGCGAAGGCGAATCAGCGTCACCGGCCGCGATACCGACGGCCGCGCCGGATCGAGCGGATGCGCGCAATTCGACAACACCAACACCGCATTCATCTCCGCGCGCAAATCGGCGAAATCTCCCGGCCGCTTCCGCTGCTGATTCCAGACGAAGCGGCCATTATCGTCGAGCGAAACCGGCGCGAAGAACGTTACGCAGGGCGGAATGTCGCGCACGCTCAGCCCGATCTTGGCGGCACCGGCGATGAAATTCTCCTGGGTATTGCGTGAGGTCTGGCCGTAAGCAGCTAGCGTCGTTGCTGGCGTGGAGCCGCCAACCATAATGTCGTGTGCGCCGCTGGTATCCTCGATCAGCGAGACCAGCACCCGCCCCATATCGGTGAGGATCACCCTGCCCTTCGAGACGGCGGCGCTCCATTGCACCTTAGCGGTGTCGGCACAATTGATCCGCTCGGACGTATCTTCCTGACGCCAGCCGATCATGGAAACACTGGAGTGGCCGGACGAATCGATAATCCGCAGCGCCTCGCCGCGCCGCAGCCGAACGATCGTGTACCAACCGGCCGCGACCTCTTCACGGCTGATGATGGCGTCGGGATTGATCGGCGCACCATCGAGCGCGGTTGCAACGGGAAGCGCTTTAGGCGTCGATTCCTGGCCGGCGGCGCGTAGCTCTTCGTAGCGGCGCCGGTTGGCTTCCGCGGCCTCTCGCTTTTTCTCTGCGGCGATCATTCGCTTGCTCCCAACTCAAAATGGGTCGGCCGGCTGACGCATCAGCCAATCCAGAAATGCGCCTCGACGGGATTCCCCCCCTTGCCGTTGATCGGAAGAATATCCTGCGGGCAGGCCGAAAACGCGATCACCAGATCCATCTCGGCACGCAGCCGGACATATCCGCCGGGCACCGGCCGCGGCGGTGCCGCGAAACCCAGCGTACCGTCGGCGGACCATGGAATGTTCATGAACAGATTGAGCGGACTCGGCACCTCCGGCGGCACGAGGCCAAGTTCCTTCATTCCGGAAAACAGGTTGTCTGTGCAGTTGTCATGGTAACCCTCGACGCCGAGAAATGCATAGCGATGCTTGTCGCAGGCCGCGATCAGCGTGTCGTGAATGCCGCCCGACGTGTCCTCGATCAACGTCATAATCGGACGGCGGTGGTTGGTTCGCAGCACATCTCCGGGTCTTGGAATGAGATGAAGGCAGTGGGCGCGGGTGTGTTCATTCGACATGAACTCGCTGAGATCGGCGCGATTGAACGCCCAAGTGTCGACGACCTGCTCGCCATGCGTATTGATGACGGTGACTGTCTGGCCAGCTGCGACCAGCGCCGCCTTGCCGCGGCGGGCCGGAATTTCTATCCGTGGTTCACTCATCGCTACCGAGCTCCCTGTCCGATCGTCACTGCCGCCGGGCGGCATCGCCGGCGTAACGTTGCACGAACTGCCGTGCCCGTTCGGTTTCCGGGTTTGAAAAGAAGCGATCCGGCGGGCCGGTCTCGATGACACGGCCCCGGTCGAGAAACAGGATGCGTGTTGCGGCTTCGCGAGCGAACGCCATTTCGTGCGTCACGATCACCATGGTCCGGCCCTCGCGTGCCAGATCGCGCATGACCAGGAGGACTTCGCCGACCAGTTCGGGATCCAGCGCACTCGTCGGCTCGTCGAACAGCAGCAAGTCCGGCCGCATCGCCAGCGCCCGGGCGATGCCGACGCGCTGCTTCTGTCCGCCCGAAAGCTTTGCCGGAAAGGCGCTCTGCTTTTCGAGAAGTCCTACCTTTGCGAGCAGCGCGAGCGCCTCGTCGCGGACTTCGACCTTGGGCCGGTGCTGCACCTGGATCGGCGCTTCCATCAGGTTTTGCAGGACGGTCAGGTGCGGCCACAGCGCGAAATGCTGGAACACCATGCCGATACGGGTTCTGATCTGCGACAGCTCGCGATCACCCATCACGACGCCGGCCCCGCTGATGCCGACCTGCGCACCGTTCAGGTAGATCTGGCCGGCATTGGGGCGTTCGAGCCAGTTGATACAGCGCAGCAGCGTCGATTTGCCAGAACCGGACGGGCCGAGCACGCACACCGTTTCGCCCTTGTCGACCTGGAAACTGACATCGGACAACACCTCGGTGTCGCCGAAGGACTTCGACACACCGGCGACGTCCAGAACCTTGCTCACGTCCGACATGGCCTCCCCTAGCGCCGCGCGTCTGCGGCGCGACCGATTCCGCTGACCCCGACCTCGACCAGCAGGCAGAGACCCCAATAGAGAAACACCGCGGTGATAAAGGCCGCAAACGGAACGTAGTGGCGAGATTGGATCGAGCTCGCAGCGTGGGTGAGTTCCGGGAGCGCGATGATAGTCAGAAAGGCGCTGTCCTTGACGATTTGGATCACCTGGTTGCCGATCACAGGACCCGCGGCGAGCAACAAGGGTGGCAGAATGATGCGGCGAAACAGCTTTATATCGGACAAGCCAAAGGCAATGCCGGCCTCGACCGGCTCCCGCGGCTGCGCGACCCAGGCGCCGCGCAGGATTTCGGCCATGTAGGCCGCGTTGTAGATCGTCAGCGCCACCAAGCCGGAGGTCCAGTTGTCCAGCCGGACGCCGAAGGACGGAAAGCCGTAGTAGACGATATAAGCGAACAGCAGGAACGGCACGCACCGCATGCTGTCGACGAAGCACCTCGCAGCCCACGCCACGGGCCGATATCCGGACATCAGCGCCGGCGTCAGCGCGAACCCGAGCAGGAGAGCGGCAACGCCCGACAGCACCGACAGGATCGTGGTGTTGGCGAGCCCGCTGAGCAACAGGCCACGCTCGGTCCATACGATACCGAAATCGTGGATCATGCCGCCGCCTCGGCGGCTGCCTGGCGTCGCTCGATCCAGCGCTGGAGATAGACCAGCACGAACACGATCGGCGCATAGAGCGCGACCGCAACCAAAAACGGAGGCAGCGGCTCGTAAGTCTGCGCCCCGATCCGCACTGCGGCCCGCGTGATATCGACGACGCCGACCACCGCAAGGACCGGCGTCACCTTGATCAGTAGTGACATTTCATTGACGAGACCGGGCAAACTGACCCTGACGATCTGCGGCAGGACGATACGCCGAAACCGCAGGGCGGCGCCCATCCCGACCGACTGTGCCGCTTCGTATTGATCTTTCGGAAAGTTCGCCAATGACGCCCGCCACACCTCGCAATTGAAGGCGGAGGTATTCATGACGAGGGCAAGAACTGCCGCCGAGATCGGATCGATGGGAATCCCGATATTCGGCAACGCGAAAAACAACAACAGCAATAACGTAACCAGCGGCGTTGCGCGCAGGCAGCTGACATAGACGGCAATCATCCTCGCCGCGACAGGGACATTGGCCCAGCGCAACAACGCAAGGCCGAGCCCAATCGGCAGGCCGATCAGGATGCCGATCACCGACAGTGTAACTGTCGTGACGGCACCCTGAACAATGGCAAGGACGTCGCCCGCGGTCATGGCGGATCGCTCTCGTGCGTCCTTACCTTCAGAACTCAGGCTCGAACTTCACGGGAAGGTCGGGAAAGGCTTCGCCAAACCACTTTTTTTTGCAGCTCGGCGAACCGGCCGTTTTCCTTTTCCTTGGCGATGAAGCCGTTCAGGAACTCCAGCAGCTCGGCATTGTCCTTGGCGACGGCCCAGGCCGGGAAGGACGGTCCGGACACGGCCTGCCCGACCTCGAATACGTTCGGCTTTTCGGCCACCAGTGTCTTGATATTGATGATGGTGTTGACGACGTAGTCGACCCGGCCGAGCGCCAGATCCTGATAGGCTTCTGGATAAGAGGTGTATTCGACCACCTTGCCGAGCTTGCCGCCCTCCTTCTCCAGCATCCCGTTGAGTTCGGTGAGCCGTGCAAGCAGCGCGCTACCCGCTTGCACACCAACCGTCTTGCCGTTGAGGTCCTTGATCGCTGAGATGTTCTTGTCGTCCTTGCGCTTGACATAATAATGCGTGGCATCGGCGATCGGGCTGGTGAAATCGAGCGACTTCTTGCGCTCCTTGGTGATGATCGCCGCGGTAATGGCGACGTCGTACTTGCCGGTGCTTACGCCGGCCAGAATTCCGGTCCAGGGCAGGATTTGCTGCTTGATCTCGAATGGCGCGTACTTCTTAAGATCCTCGATCAGTTCATTGTCAAAGCCGGTCGGCTTGCCGTCCTTGATGAACTCGAAGGGACGAAAGTCATCCTCGGTCGCAACGATCAGGCCGCGTTTCTTGATCTCATCCATGCTCCCGGCCTGGACTTTTCCCACCAGCATCGGAACGGCGAATTGGGCAGCGACGAGGCCGAGCAATAACCTTCGCGAGTATGACGTACGGGAAGCATTCGACGATGTTGACATGATGAAGCAACCTTTGCTGATGGATGACAAGTCGAGACAAAGAAAGCGACGTTATCGATTTTGCGTGAGCTCAGTCCTTTCAGTCGAAACTAAAGCCGTGCGAGCGCAGATAAGGCGGGAAACCAGCACCTTCGGCCTTGGCCGCCTGCCGCGCCTTGTCTTCCGACCAGCCATAGAAGGCGGCCTCGCCGAACTCGGCGTTGGCCCGCTGCTGCTCTTTAGGAATGGTGTGAATCGTATCCCGCCGGCGGTCATAATCATCGACTGCGGCGGCCAGTGCTGTGTCGTTGTAGCCATCGCGATGGACGGTGGCTCGGCGCGGCAGCCGCAGGCTGAGAAAGCCCTCGCCTTGCGGATAACCGAGGCAAAGCCCCGCCACCGGAAACACCAGATCGGGCAAGCCCAGCACCTCGGCGACGCTATCCGCCTCGTTGCGGATCACGCTGATGGGACAGACGCCGAGGCCCTCCGCCTCCGCGCACAAGATCATGGTCTGCATCGCGAGCGCGGCGTCGACGCTGGCGTTGAAGAAGCCTTCAAGCGTTCCGTTACTGACCGGCTTGCCCCGCATCTCGCCGATGCGCTGCAGCCGCCGGGCGTCGCCGAGGAAGACAAAGAACGCTGGGGCGTCGGCTATCCAGGGCATGGCCGGAAACAATTTCCCGATCGCATCGCGTTTGCCGCGGTCAACGACCCGCAGGATCGAGGCCTGCTGGAAGTCCGACTTCGCCGACGCGCTTAGTGCCGCCGCAACCAGTACATCGAGCAGGCCCTCGTCCGGCAGTCTGTCGCTGTAACGGCGCACGGTCTTGCGTGACAGGACACGGCGGATCAACTCATTGTCGCCGGCGTCACCGCCGCCGGAGGGCCCGCCGTCGCCGAAACGGCGCTCGATAGCGCTGTCGTAGGCCGCCATCAGCCAAGCCCTCTCGGAAAGTTCTGTAAAGCCATGCCCGTGGATACGATGATGGACATGGCGCCGGGCGGCCACGTCGCCGCGTGGTGTGCCGGGGGCGGATCGAGATCAGGCATCGCCAACTCCATACAAGCCCACACATCTGGAATTGGCACGCACCCGAGCGACGCCAGTTCCTGGCAACTGAGGCCTCCCGGGATTTTATCCCGCCGTGTCCGCGCGGATTTCTCCCGCGACGGCGGCAGCTCTTGGACCAGCCACCTATTCAGGTGCGGAACCCTAGCCACCAACTCATTGAGCCCTATGCAGCAAATGATGTGCCAGTCGGGCCTGCTTACGCACGAGGCCTGATTTCACCGGCGACCACGTAGGCGAGATCTGCTGAATCGAAGCGTCCCGCCCGAAGATGGCGAGGGAAACCGCATCACAACGAATTCGAAGACGTGGAAAGGATTACGAAGTACGTTTCGCATTTTTCCTGACGTCGGCTGCCTAAGCGAACGCAATTGCCTTTTGCAAGGCAGCAATGCACAGATTCTAGCCGAACAATCGGGGATCGGCCTCTAAACGCTAGGAACGTCGGCTGCAACGACCCGCTGCATCAGCTTGACGAGCTGCTTTTGCTCGGCCTTGACCTCCACGCGTCCATGCCGGACTGGCGATATCAGGCGTCTACGATCTCGCGCCGATCCGCGACACCGGGCTGAACAATGCGCTGAAGCTGACGGATGAAGAAATCGCCGCGGTTTCGCCGCTTCGCCTGCCCGTGACGCAGAAGCGACTCGACATCGCCTACGGCAGCGCCGAGCTTCCGGCACTCGTGCTAGATTCAATCAATTTCCACGAGAAGCGCGCGGCCGCAAAGGCGCCTGGCAAGATGATTCCGATCGCAGGCGCCGATTATTTCACCATCCTCGAGGCACTGCGACGCTCTGACGGCATTCTGGTGGACGCTGCCCGCCGGTTGCTGGATTAAAAACCCGAAAACAACCCCATGCACAGTAGAATGCCTCTTGTTTCTGAAGGAAAATTCACCTCGCGCATGGCTTTGACTCGTCGGGCAAAACAGGAGCAGGATGCCATCATCGCCCCGACTCTCCCGCCCCCGCACCAATCCAGACCTGCTCTCCCGTGACCCGGACCGGATAGAGCCGCAATGGCGGACCTGACCAGCCCGAAGAGATGCAGCCGTCGCGCAAATCGAACGATGCTGCGTGACGGGGACAAGACAGGCGTCCCGCTGCCACCTGTCCAAGGCCGAGATCAGCCTGTTCGTGCGGACACGCGCGCTCGCAGGCTGCGACCTCGCCATCGTTCCAGATCACGAGCATGTCCAGCCCGGTCACGCGCACGCAAACGATCGTCTCTGCCTTCAGCCGATCCAGCTCACAGACCGCAATCCACCCCGACTCGTCCGGGCGGACCGTCGCATCATCCGCCAAGATAGGCCTTCCGCACATGCTCATTCTCGATCAGCTCAGCGCCGGCCCCGGACAGCACGATGCGGCCGCTCTCGAGCAGATAGGCGTGGTCGCACATCTCAAGCGCGGCAAACGCATTCTGTTCGACCAGCAGCACCGTGGTGCCGGCGTCGCGGATGCGGCGGATGATCGCAAAGGTCCGCTCGACGATGTTGGGGGCAAGTCCGAGCGATGGCTCATCGAACATGATTAGCCGCGGCCGCGACATCAGCGCACGTCCGATCGCGAGCATCTGCTGCTCGCCGCCGGACAGCGTGCCCGCCGCCTGCCGGCGCCGCTCGGCAAGCCGCGGAAATTCCACATAGATGCGATCGCGATCAGCTGCGATCTCACCCAAACCGCGACGAAGGTAAGCCCCCATGTTGAGATTTTCTTCCACGCTCATGTGCGGAAACACACGCCGCCCTTCCGGACAATGCGCGATCCCGCTGGCCAGCACGCGCGGCCGACATCTTGAATACCAATGGTAGATACCTCTTGTATTTACTTTTGCCAGGTGACATACCACTTGTCTAGAGCCGTTAAGAACTTTTTTAGGAGGCTCCTTGGCGACGGCCCAGTTCTTCCTCGGTGTGGACGGCGGCGCGACCCGTTGCCGCGCGAGACTGCGGGATTCGTCGGGTCGCGAGCTCGGGCGCGGCCTCGGACCGGCTTCGAACATCTATCTCGATTTCGATGAGGCCATGCGGGTCGTCCGTGAAACGATCGAGTCCGCGATCGCCGCCGGCGCGCCAAGGCAGGAGATCGCAGTCGGCCTTAGCCTTGCCGGGCTTTCGGACGACAAGGAAGCGGAGCGCGTCTCCGCCGCCCTGCCCGGCTTTGCGCGCATCGTCGCTGTCAATGATGCTGTCGCCGCCTGTGTCGGTGCCAATGGACTCGGCGACGGCGGTCTGATCATCGCGGGCACGGGCTCGGCGGGCATCGCTCGCGTGGAAGCGCGAACGACTATCATCGGCGGACGCGGCTTCTGGCTCGGCGACGACGGATCCGCCGCACGCCTCGGCGAATCGGCGTTGCGCGCGACGCTGCGTGCGATCGATGGCCTCGAGCCGATGAGCGGACTTGCGCAAGCGCTCGGGCGCCATTTCGATGACGATCCATTGCGGATGAGCCGCTGGGCAGCGGACGCGAGACCCAGAGACTACGGCGCCTTCGCACCCCAGATCCTGGAAGTCGCCAGGTCCGGCGATACGCGAGCGCGCGAAATTGTCGGCGAAGCAGCCAGCGCGATAGCGGCGCTCGCGAACACGCTGAATGTGCTTGGCGCGCAGCGCATTGCGCTCGCTGGCGGCTTCGGTGAGCCCTTGCGCCCCTTTTTGCCGCCTGATGTGGCCAAGCGCCTCGCCGCGCCCCGGCGCGACGCGGTCGACGGCGCGATCCTGCTCGTCGGCGGAACGCTCGCGGAGGACGCGGCATGTCCATGACGGTCGAAACCGCGCCGGGCCAGAAGCTCTATCGTGCCGTGGTCGACGCGCTTCGGCGCGAGATTGAGACCGGATGCTTCACAGCGACGCAATTGCTTCCGGCCGAGCGCGTATTGTGCGAGCTGCTCGACGTATCGCGCACCACGCTTCGCAAGGCGATTGCCGATCTGATCGCCGAAGGCGTGCTGTTTCACCGCCACGGCGCCGGCACCTTCATCCATCGCGCGACGCCGCGCGTCGAGCAGCCCTCCTCGCGGCTGACGAGCTTCACGGAAGACATGCGGCTGCGCGGATTGGAGGTGAGTTCGCGCGAGCTCGAGCGCGGCGTGTTCCTGCCGACACCGGAAGAGTCCATGATGCTTGGCGTACGGCCGAACGAACGCGTGTTCCGGCTCGGCCGCCTGCGCCTGGCCGACGGTTCGCCCATGGCGATCGAGCGCGCCGCCGTGCCTATACGCTTTCTTCCCGAACAGGATTCGGTCCGCGGCTCGCTTTACGAGGCGCTCTCCGCGCGAGGCTTCAAGCCCGCCAGGGGCTTGCAGCGCTTGCGTGCGACCCTCGTCGATCATGCGGATGCGGTACTGCTCGGCGTCGCACCGGACAGCCCGGCGCTCTATATCCAGCGCATCGCCTATCTCGGCGACGGATCCTGCGTCGAATTCACGAAATCCTGGTACCGGGCGGACGCGTATGACTTCGTCTCCGAACTCACGCTGTCGCCACCGGCTCGAAAGGCGCACCGATGACGACCTACATGCTTCAGGAGATCGGCGAGGCAGGCGAAGCGGTCGCGCGCCAGCTTGGCCACAACGCGGAGCGGCTCGCTGAACTGGGGGCGCGTCTGCGCATGCTCGATCCGTCGCTCGTCGCGACCATCGCCCGCGGCTCGTCGGATTGCTGCGCGCTCTATCTGAAATACCTCGTCGAGATTGTCTCGGGGGTGCCTTGTGCCTCCATCGGCCCTTCCATCGCGACGCTTTATCGTACGCCGATGCGGCTCGAAGGCGGCGTTTCCGTCGCGATCTCGCAATCGGGACGCAGCCCGGACATCGTCGAAATGCAGCGCGCCGCACGACGCGGCGGTGCGCTGGCCGTCGCACTTATCAACGACGTGGCCTCACCGCTCGCGCAAGAGGCCGAAGTTCTGCTGCCATTGTGCGCCGGCACGGAACGTTCCGTCGCCGCGACCAAATCGATGGTTGCAGGTCTCGTCGCGGGCGCGAGCCTGGTCGCGGCTTGGCGCCAGGATCGGCAGCTCGCAGACGTCCTCTCCAACCTGCCGGACGTCCTGCGCAGGCAAGCGGCGCCACCGCCCGCGGCCATGCTGGAGAGACTCGCAAATGCCCGCAGCGCTTTCGTGCTCGGCCGCGGCGCGACGCTTGCGATCGCCGCAGAAGCGGCGCTGAAGCTCAAGGAAACCTGCGCGATTCACGCCGAAGCCTATTCCGCGGCCGAGGTGCTGCATGGCCCAGCCGAACTTGTGGATTCCGGCTTTCCCGTCATAGCCTTCCTGCCGTCCGACGCGGCGCGAGAGGGAATGCTGGCGACGCTCGCGGCACTGACCCAGGCCGGCGCGGCGGTGATCACGATCGAGTCGAGCGGCGCTGATGAGGCGGATCGTCTCGCGACGGCAAAGGTCGAGGCGACGCTACTGGAGCCCATCGTCATGATCCACCGCTTCTACCGCCTTGCCGAGGCGCTTGCGCTTCGGCTCGGGCGCGATCCCGACTGCCCGCGCAACCTGCGCAAGGTGACGGAGACTGTTTGATGACCGTTCTGTCCGGCGCGCGGATTTTTGATGGCGAGCGTTTTCTCGACGACCACGCAGTTGTCGTCGAAGGCGGGCACATCGCGGCAGTCGTCCCTCACTCCGAGAGACCTCACGGCGCCGTGCGCGATCTCGGCGGCGGCCTGCTCGCGCCCGGCTATATCGATGTGCAGGTCAACGGCGGCGGGGGCGTTCTGTTCAACGAGGACCCGACAGCCGAAGGCATCTCCCGCATCGCCGCTGCACATCGCCAACACGGCACTGTCGGACTGCTGCCGACGCTGGTGACCGACACACCGCAGGTGATGGCCGCCGCGATCGCCGCGACGCGCGAGGCGCGGTGTCTGACCCCGGCGACACTCGGCATTCATCTGGAAGGGCCCTTCCTGGATCCGCGACGCAAGGGTGCGCATGAGCTCAGCTATATCCGCGACCTCGAGCGCGACGACATCGCGACAATCGCCAGGGCTGATTGCGGCGCCGTCATGCTGACACTCGCGCCCAATCGGGTCGGAGCCGAGGGCATCGCCGAACTCGCGCGACAAGGCGTGCTCGTCTCGCTCGGGCATTCGGACGCGAGCTACGAGGAGGCGCGCATGGCGGTCGAGGCAGGCGCGCGCGCGTTCACCCATTTGTTCAATGCGATGAGTGCGCCGGCCGGGCGCGAGCCGGGCATGGTCGGTGCCGCGCTCGATCTCGACGAGGCGTTCGTCGGCCTCATCGCCGACGGCCATCATGTGCACCAGGCGAATTTGCGCATCGCGCTTGCCGCCAAGCGGCGCGATCGTTTCATGCTGATTACCGACGCGATGCCGCCGGCGGCCGGTGGCCCCGATCATTTCGATCTCCAGGGCCGCCGCGTGACGTGTGCGAACGGTTGCCTGCGGCTCGACGATGGGACGCTCGCCGGCTCGGTTCTGACCATGGACGAGGCGGTGCGCTATGCCGTCAACGTCGTGAGGCTTCCGCTCGCCGATGCCCTCGCGATGGCATCACGCGTTCCGGCGACGTTTCTCCGGCGCGACGCGGAACTTGGCTGTATCGCACCAGGCTATCTCGCGAGCCTCGTGCATCTCGACGACAAGCTGCGGGTACTCGAAACCTGGATCGAGGGCCGGCCGACCGCCGACGGCTCCAAGCGCGACGAGCTGGCAGGCAACACCTGACTGAAGGACCGATCGAGCCATGTCCTCGCCCTCCATTTCGACCGCACAGAATGTTCGCGTTCTCGTGGTTGGCCGCGGCACCATGGGAACCAGCCATGCCCGCGCCTACAGATCGGTCGAGGGATTTGAGCTCGTCGGTCTTTGCACCTCCCGCGCAGCCGATCGCGACGATCTCGAGGCCGAGTTTCCCGCTCTTCCGCGCTTCGAAAGCTTCGACGAGGCGCTCACGAGCTTGCGTCCCGATGCCGTCGCGATCTGCACCTACACGGAGCATCACGCCGGCATGGCCTTGCAGGCTTTCGCCGCAGGTGCGCATGTTTTCTGCGAAAAGCCGCTGGCCAACGCGCTGGAGGCCGCGCGGCGGGTCGTCAGCGCTGCACGTACGGCCGGAAAGGCGCTGCTGATCGGCTATATCCTGCGCGTGCATCCCGCGTGGTCGCGCTTCGTCGAGATCGGCCGTACGCTCGGAAAGCCGCTCGTGATGCGCATGAATCTCAACCAGCAGTCTACGGGCTCCTTCTGGGAGGTTCATAAGAACCTCATGCGGTCGACTTCGCCGATCGTCGATTGCGGCGTCCATTACGTCGACATCATGTGCCAGGTGACGCGAGCGCGTCCCGTCGCGGTCCACGCGGTCGGGTCGCGGCTGACGAGCGAGATCGCGCCGGCCATGTACAATTACGGCCATCTTCACATCATGTTCGACGATGGATCCGTCGGCTGGTACGAGATCGGCTGGGGTCCGATGATGAGCGAGACCGCTCATTTCGTGAAGGACTTGATCGGCCCGAACGGCAGTGTGTCGATCGTCGCGAAAGAGAGCACCGAAGCGGGCGCGCATTCGGCGGACCATGACACGCATACGCGGACCAACGCCCTTCGCATCCATCACGCGGCGCGCGTCACCGAAGGCCGCTTTGCGAAGCCGGATGAGTTGATCTCGACCACAGACGAACCCGGCCATCAGGAGCTCTGCGAGCGCGAGCAGCGGCTGTTTCTGAGCGCGATCCGTGGCGAGATCGACCTATCCGAGCATCACGAGGACGCGATCAACTCGCTCCGTATCGTCTTTGCCGCCGACGAGAGCGTCCGGAGCGGTGAAGTCGTCCGCCTGTAGATCCGCGCCCACCGAATGCGTCGCGCCGCGCACCCGGAACGGACAGAGAAATACCCAGGCAAGTACCCACACCGCTGCGCGACAGGAAACGTACCGGCACGCATGGGTCATCTCAATACGAGCCGGGATGTTGCCCCGGCCTGCGCAAGGCAGCGTCGAACGGGTTGATCTTCGTCGCCAGCGCCTCAGCCTCGCGCCTTAGCACCTGGACCACAGTCGGCAAACGCTCGGCATTCAGCCGCTCGACTGTGGTGCCGATGCTGATCGCGGCGAGCGGCCGCCGCTCGCGGTCAAGGATCGCAACGGCGACACCGGCCATGCCCGGCAGGAGCCCCGTCCCGCGCGCGGCGCAGCCGCTTTCCCGCACCCGTTCGATTTCGTTGCGGAAGAACACTTCGTCAAACGGGCCAAAATTGAGGAGACGCGGCAGGTTGAAGCGGATCACCTCCTCACGTTCCGCCTCCGGCAGGTAAGCGAGGATTGCCATGCTACCCTGTCCGACCCCGAGGATCACTTTGCCGCCGATATCGCCGGTAAAGGAGCGGATCGGCACCGGTCCCTCACAGCGATCGAGACAGACCGCATCATATCCGCTGCGTACCAATAGGAACACCGTGTCGCCCAACGCCACCGACAGCCGCAACAGCGCAGGGCGGCAAACCTCGCGCAGATTGCCAGGGTTCCCGGCGCGGGCGGCAAGCGAAAAGAACTCGATGCCGAGCCGATAGTACTTGTTGCGAGCATCCTGTTCGACCAAGCCTTCATCGATCAGCATGCGCAGCAACCTGTGCGCCGAAGCCGGAGGGACGCCGGCCGCCTCGGCCGCATTCGTCAGCCGCATCCCCTCGCCGCCCCTCGCGGCCAGCGCACGCAGCAAGGCCACGGCGCGCGGCAGACTTCCAGAAAGCCCAACGTCGGAAACATCATCCATCTGCTGAAAATACTCCCTGCACGGCGGCGCCTTCATTACACATATCGGAAAAACGGCACCTCCTGTTTGCGCATATTGGAATATGGCATTGACACGACGCAGAGCAAAGACCTGAATAGCAGGTGGCGTCCTCGCTCCGGCAGTCCAGCCCCATGCGCGAACAGGTCTTGCGTGTCGAAGATCTCCGAGTCGAATTTCGCATTCGTGCGGAATGGTATCCGGCCGTCGACGGCGTCTCCTTCACGCTCGATCGCAACGAGACGCTCGCTCTGGTCGGCGAATCCGGCTGCGGAAAATCGGTCGCCGCGCTCTCCATCATGGGTCTCGTGCCAGAGCCGCAAGGTCGCGTATCGGCGGGCCGTATCCTCCTCGACGGAATTGATCTGCGAACGATCGATGAGACGAAGTTCGAAGGTCTGCGCGGCGACCGCATGGCGATGATCTTCCAGGAACCGATGACGAGCCTCAACCCCGTGATGAGCATCGGCGCGCAGGTCGCCGAGGCGCTGTGGGTCCATCGCGGGCTGTCGCGGGCGGATGCGAAGGCGAAGGCGCAAGCCGTTCTTGAGGAAGTGAAAATTCCGTCCGCCAAGCACCGATTCCACGATTATCCGCATCAATTCTCGGGCGGCATGCGCCAACGTGTGATGATCGCGATGGCGCTCGCATGCGAACCGACGCTGCTGCTCGCCGACGAGCCGACCACCGCGCTCGACGTGACCATCCAGGCGCAGGTGCTCGGGCTGCTCGCCGACCTGAAGGCGCGCCACGGCATGGCCATGCTGTTCATCACGCATAATCTTGGCGTCGTCGCCCAAATCGCCGACCGCGTTGCGGTGATGTATGCAGGCCAGATCGTCGAGGAAGCGTCTGTGCAGGAGATCTTCACAAGGCCCGCCCACCCCTATACGCGCGCGCTCTTCTCGGCGATTCCGCGCATGGATCGCGCGGAACAGTCGCTCGCCGCCATTCCGGGCCGTGTGCCACCCCTCAACGACATGCCGACGGGATGCCACTTCGCTCCGCGCTGTCCGTTGCGCCGCCAAGGTTGCGAGGCCCCGCAGGTCCTGGCGGCCGCCGCTCCGCGACACCTCGCCCGCTGTCACATCGCAACCAACACTTTCGCCAAGGAGCTTGCCCGTGCTTGAAGCGTCTGGCCGGGTGGTGATGGTCTCCGGCGCCTCGCGCGGCATCGGCCGCGCCGTGGTGGAGCGCCTGGTCGCTGGCGGTTATCGCGTCTCCGCTGGCGTACGCGATTCCCGCGGACTGGTCGGATCCGACCGGCTGATGCTGCATCGTTACGATGCGGAGTCACTGCCTTCGGCGGAAGCATGGATTGCGGCGACGATCGATCGTTTCGGCCGGCTCGACGGCCTCATCAATGCTGCCGCAATCAATCCGGAAGCCAATCTCACCGATCCCGACGAGACGGCACTCGACGCCATGATGCTGATCAACGTCAAGGCGCCGATGCGGCTCATTCGACTTGTGCTGCCGCACCTTGCCACGAGCGGCGAAGGACGCGTGATCAACGTCGCCTCGATGTCCGGCAAGCGCGTCCGCAATCCCAATGCCGGTTACGCGATGAGCAAGTTTGCGCTGATCGCGCTCACCCATGCCGTACGGCAATATGGCTGGGACCACGGCATCCGCGCGACCGCGATCTGCCCGAGTTTCGTCGCGACCGACATGACCGCGCACGTCACCAAATGGCCGCGCGAGCAGATGAGCGATCCGCGCGACATTGCCGAACTGATCGCGACGGTCCTACGACTGCCCAACACCGCAACGATCGCTGAGCTGCTGGTCAATTGCCGGCTTGAGGACATGCTATGAGATTGCAACGCCTGGCGGAGACTAACCGGCCCGCCGTGTCATTCACGCTCGACGGTGCACCCGTGGTTGCGCTCGAGGGCGACAGCCTGCTCACAGCCATTCTCGCGCAAGACGGCGGTTACCTGCGCGCGAGCGAATTCGGCGATGGTCTGCGGGCGGGGTTCTGCCTGATGGGGGCGTGCCAGGATTGCTGGGTGAGCATCGAGGGCGGCGGCCGCGTGCGCGCCTGCACCACTCCCATATCGGAAGGCATGCGCATATTCCGCAGGATGGTGCAGCCATGACCATCGTAATTGTCGGCGCCGGTCCGGCCGGCACCCGCGCGGCCGAGGTCCTCGTCGGCGCAGGCCTATGCCCAATCGTGATCGACGAAGCGCCGGAGAACGGCGGGCGCATTTATCAGCGCCAGCCAGGCGGATTCCACCGCACCGCACGTGCCCTTTACGGCTTTGAGGCTGCAAAGGCGCGCGCCATACACGACACCTTCGATCAGCTACGCACCTCGGTTGACTTCCGCCCGCGAACACTTGCATGGAATTTGCGGCCCGGCGTGATCGACACGATCTCCGACGGGAAGGCGCGCGCAGTGCCATTCGTGCAGACGATCCTTTGCACGGGCGCGATGGATCGGGTGATCCCACTGCCGGGCTGGACGCTGCCAGGGGTCTTCACTCTGGGCGGATCGCAGATTTCCTTGAAGGCGCAGGGCTGCTCCATCGGTGCGCGTGTCGCCTTTCTCGGGACCGGTCCCCTGCTCTATCTCGTTGCGTATCAATATGCCCGCGCCGGCGCCCACGTTGCCGCCGTGCTCGACACGACATCCTTCGCCACCAAGGCAGCCCAAGCGTTCGGACTGATGCGTGGCGGCGCAACTTTCGCCAAAGGCCTTTATTACATCGGCTGGCTGCGCGCGCACGGCATCCCCATCTTCGCGGGCGTGACACCGCTCGCGATCGGAGGCGACGGCCAGGTCGAATCGCTGAGCTGGCGTGATACGAGCGGTAACATGCACGAGGTGACAGCCGATGCCGTCGCGCTCGGCTTTGGGCTGAAGCCGGAAGCACAGCTCGCTGATCTCGCCGGGGTACCGTTCGACTTCGATCCCGTGCAGCACAATTGGGTGCCCCGCAAGGATCGGAGCGGGCAAACGTCCGTCGAAGGCGTGTTCCTTGCTGGCGACGGCAACGGCATTGGGGGGGCTGATCTTGCTGAGGCGGCTGGCGCGCGCGCCGCCTGGGCTGTGCTGGCGGCACGCGGCCTGGCGGTTGATGCGCGCGCGGTGACGCGCCTCGATGCAACGATGGTAGCCGGTGCCACCTTCCGCGCCGCATTGGAGCGCGCATTTCCATTTCCAGCAAAGCTCGCCGCCGACATGGCCGACGATACGATCCTTTGCCGCTGCGAGGTGATCACGGCGGGCGAATTGCGCGCCGCCGCGAACGAAGCTCTCGCGACGCTTCCGCCATCGGAGGTCAATCGCGCCAAAGCGCTGACCCGTGTCGGCATGGGACGTTGCCAGGGCCGCGTCTGCGGCGCGGCCGCAGCCGAGATACTGGCAACGACATTGTCCTGCCCGATCGAGCAGGTGGGTCGGCTGCGCGGGCAGCCGCCGGTGAAGCCGATCCCCATCTTTCCCGCGGAGGCCGCATGAGCGCGACAGCGACCGACGTATTGATCGTGGGCGGCGGCGGCGCCGGCTGCTCCACGGCCCTGCATCTCGCAAAGCGCGGCGTGCAATGCGTCCTGCTCGAACGCGGCCAGATCGGCGGGCAAGCCAGCGGCGTCAACTACGGCGGCGTGCGCCAGCAGGGCCGACATCCGGCCGAACTGCCGCTCGCCCGTCGCTCCCGCGAAATATGGGCCAGGCTGCCGGAGCTCATCGGCACCGACTGCGAATTCGAGGTGACCGGACACCTGAAGCTCGCGCGCAACCAGGCCGAGGAAGCCGACCTGATTGCCTATCTCGATGTCGCCAAGGCCAACGGACTTCCGCTGATCATGATCGGCGGCAACGCCCTTCATCAGCAATATCCGTGGCTCGGCCCTGACATCGTGGCCGGCTCATTCGCACCCGACGACGGCGCCGCCAACCCTCGTCTGTTGAGCCCCGCTCTGGCGCGCGCCGCGCGCGATGCGGGCGCCGATATCCGCGAGTTCACGCCGGTCAGCAAGCTGGCTCATGACGGCGCTCAGTTCATCGTGACGTCGGGCGAGCACAAATTTCGCGCCCGCTATCTCGTCAACACGGCCGGCTACTGGGGCGGCGCGGTTGCACGCGCCTTCGGTGAGCAGGTTCCAGTGTCGCCGCTCAATCCCAACATGCTCGTGACCGAGCCCGTGCCCTATTTCATTGCGCCCAATCTGGGCGTTGTCGGCGGCGATGTCTACCTGCGTCAAATCCGACGCGGCAACGTGATCTTCGGCGGCGGCCGCGGGCACTCCGATCCGGATGTTCCGTCGTCACGGCCGTCGCCCGAGGCAAGCTATGTCGTCATGGCGAAGGCGCTGCAGCTCGTGCCGCGGCTCGCAGGCGTGCAGGTGATCCGCAGTTGGACCGGCATCGACGGCGAAACGCCGGACGATATTCCGGTCATCGGACTGAGCCGCACGACGCCCGGCCTGTTCCATGCTTTTGGATTCTCCGGTCACGGCTTCCAGCTCGGCCCGGCCATCGGCACCATCATGAGCGAGCTCGTCCTCGATGGACACACGGACGTCCCGCTCGAGCCGTTCCGTATCGATCGTTTTGCAGCGGATCAATCATTCAACCAGCAGGAACACGGACATGACGCTTCGCATCACGCTTAGTGCGGCACTCACGGCCGCCACCCTCGTTGCGATACCTGCTTCCGCGGCGCCGAAGACCGATCTGAAAGTCGGCATGGCCGCCCAGGATGTCGGCCAGCTCGATCCTCATCGCGCGGTCAGCACGATCGACCGCACCGTGGTGGCCTGGATGTACAACGGCCTCGTGCGCTTCAAGCCGGGGACGATGGATCCCAAGCAGATCGAGTCGGATCTCGCGGAAAAATGGGAATCGAGTGCCGACAAGCTCGACTGGACATTCCATCTGCGTCAGGGCGTGAAGTTTCACGGCGGCTTCGGCGGGCTGACCGCCGACGACGTCGTCTTCAGCCTGAAGAGGGCAAGCGACGCCAAGACGTCAGCCTTCTCCGCCGACTTCGCCGCGTTCAAGACCATCGAGGCAACGGATCCCTACACGGTCCACATCGTGCTGGCGCGGCAGGTGCCGAGCCTGCTCGGGCTGGTCACCAACTATTCGGGTGGCTACATCGTCAGCCGCAAGGCCGTCGAGAAATACGGCGCGGACTTCACGCGCAATCCCGTCGGCACTGGACCCTTCGCGTTCGTCTCCGACACTCCGAACCAGTCGCTCGAGCTTGCAGCCTTCGACGGCTATTTCAGAGGCAAGCCGAAGCTCGAGCACGTGAGCTATCGCTACATTCCCTCCGATTCCTCGCGCGACCTCGCCTTCCAGAACGACGAAATCGATCTCGTCTACGGCAAGCAGGATCAGGCCTGGATCAACCGCACCCGCGCATTGCCGAACTCGGTCGTCGACGTGTTCGAGCCCGGCGAGCTCGCCAATCTCAATCTCAACATCACGGCGAAGCCGCTCGACGACCTCCGCGTGCGGCAGGCGATCGCCTACGCCGTCAACCGGCCGGAGCTCGTGAAGTGGCAGGGCGCCGACACCGCGCGACCTGGCCAGAGCGTGATTCCGGCGGGCTATCTCGGATCGTCAAATGATGCCGGCCTCGTCGCCACCGACGTCGCCAAGGCCAAGGCGCTGCTCAAGGATGCCGGCTATCCCGACGGCGTGACGATCAAGATCATCCACACGCAGTTGCCGCAGATGCTTGGCAGCATGCAGGTCGTGCAGGCGCAACTCCGCAAGGCGGGCATCAATCTCGATATCCAGGTCGTCGACCACGCCACTTTCCATCAGCAGATTCGCAAGGATCTGAGCCCGATCGTCTATTACGCGGCGGCGCGCTTTCCCGTGGCGGACATCTACCTGACCCAGTTCTTCCATTCGGCCAGCATCGTCGGAAAGCCGACGGCGGTCACAAATTTCAGCCACTGCGATGTGGCAGACAAAGAGATCGACGCCGCCAAGACCGAGACCGATAGCGAGAAGCAGGCTGCGCTCTGGGTCGAGGCCCAGAAGAAGATCGTCGCCACCGTCTGTGCCATTCCGCTGGCCGAGGCCTTGCAGATCTGGGCGCACCGCACCGACCTCGACTACGGCTACGAGCTGAAGGCGTCGCTGTCGCTCGGTCCGCTCTTGACGGAAGCGACGCACTTCAAGTGAAGTCAGCGCGAACAAGCCAAGGGATCGTCTGGTGATTGGCTTCATCGTCCGGAGATTGCTGGCATCGATACCGACGCTGCTCGCGGTATTGACGCTCGTCTTTCTGCTGGTGCGCGTCGTTCCGGGCGATCCCGCAATCGCCATCCTGGGCGATCGAGCGACCCCGGAAACGCTCTCGGCCCTGCGCGCCGAACTCGGCCTCGATCGCTGGATCGGTACGCAATATTTCGAGTTCCTCGGTCATGCCTTGCGCGGCGATCTCGGCACCAGCATGGTCACGCATCGTGCAGTCTGGACCGAAATTGCCGAAGCTTTGCCGCACACTATCGTGTTGACGCTGGCGGCCATGGCGATCGGCTGCCTCGTCGGCATTCCAGCCGGCGTCTGGGCTGCCCTCCACCGCAATGGCACGATCGACGTCCTGACGCGCCTGCTATCTTTGCTCGGGTTGTCTTTTCCCGTCTTTGTCTCCGGCATTTTTCTCCTGATCGTCTTCGCGCTGCAGCTGCACCTTTTTCCGGTGATCGGCAATCCGCGCCCCGGCGACTGGATCGACGGCCTGCACAAGCTCGTCCTGCCCGCGATAACCCTTGGCATCGTGATGGCGGCTTATGTCGTCCGCGTGACGCGCAGCTCAATGCTTCAGGTACTCGGCGAGGATTACATCCGCACCGCGCGCGCGAAAGGCGTGCCACGGCGCGGCATCATCTGGCGCCACGGCTTGTCCAACGCCCTGATCCCCGTGGTCACCGTGGTCGGTCTCTATGTCGGCATCCTCATCGGCAATTCGGTGCTGACCGAAATCGTCTTCAACCGCCCCGGCCTTGGCAAGGTGATCGTCAGCGCGCTGACCCAGCGCGACTACACCATGTTGCAGGGCATGATGGTGATCTATTGTTTCCTGATCGTCGTTGTGAACCTGATCACCGACATCAGCTATGGCCTCATCGACCCGAGAGTTAAACAATGACCGATGTGGCCCTTTCCGCACCACCTTCACCACGGCGTGCAATGATCGGCCGGCTCTTGAGCGATCCTACAACAGTCGCCGGCGTCGTTCTCTGCTCGATCATCCTGGCCGGCGCGTTGCTGGCGCCATGGCTTTCCCCTCACGATCCCCTCGAACAGAACATACTCGATCGTCTGGCGGGATCCGGGTCCGACTATCTTCTCGGCACCGACCAATTCGGGCGTGACGTGCTGTCACGGCTGCTTTGGGGCGCGCGGGTATCCCTGCTGGTATCGTTTCTTTCCATCGCCAGTGCCGTCGTTGTCGGTGGGGCGATCGGTATGATCAGCGGCTATATCGGCGGGCGCTTCGACCTCGTGACCATGCAGGCGATGGACGTCTTGTTATCGTTTCCGAGCCTGATCCTCGGCATGATCATGGTCGCGCTGCTTGGGTCGAGTGTCACAAATCTCGTAATTGCCATTGCGCTCACGGCGATCGCCCCGTTTGCGCGCATCGCGCGCGCACCGGTCCTGGTGCTCAAGCAGCGCGCCTTCATCGAGGCCGGCCGCGCGCTCGGTTTCTCGCATCTGCGCATCCTGCTCGTGCATGTGCTGCCGAACATCGTCACCGACCTCCTGGTCATGGGCACGCTCTGGATGGCGACCGCGGTCCGCACCGAGGCCTCGCTTTCCTTCATCGGGCTCGGCGTCAAGCCGCCGACGCCGACCTGGGGCGGCATGATGCGGGATGGCTTTGAAAACATCCTGGATTCGGCATGGCTGTGCATCTGGCCGGGTCTGGCCATTCTTATCCTGGTTTTGGGACTGAACCTCGTCGGTGACGGCCTTTGTGACGTCACCGATCCCAAGGCGACCCAATGACCGCGTCCGAAACATTGCTCGAGGTCTGCGACCTCGCCAAGTATTTCACGGTGACCAAAGGCTTCCCTCGCCCGGTCACGACCACAGTCCGCGCCGTGGACGGCGTCAGCTTCGCTGTCCCGCGCGGCGAGGCATTCGGTCTCGTCGGCGAATCCGGCTGCGGCAAGTCGACCGCGGCGCGCGCCGTGTTGCGCCTGACACCGCCGGATGCCGGCCGCGTGCGTTTCGCCGGCATCGACGTGACCGGGGCAAAGGGATCCGCGCTCCAGCAGCTGCGCCGCCGTATGCAGATCGTATTCCAGGACCCCTATTCGTCGCTCAATCCGCGACGCACGATCGGCCAGGCCTTGACGGAGCCGCTTGGCGTGCACGGACTTGCCCGCGGCCGTGCCGCGCGCGACCGTGTGATCGCGTTGCTGGAGGAAGTCGGCCTGCCGCCGTCTGCCTACGACCGTCACCCGCACGAGTTTTCCGGCGGGCAGCGTCAGCGTATCGGAATCGCCCGTGCGCTATCCGTCGAACCCGAGCTCATCGTTGCCGACGAGCCCGTTTCCGCGCTCGACGTCTCCGTGCAGGCACAGGTGCTGCTACTGCTGAAGGATCTCCAGGCACGACGCGGCCTGACATTCGTGTTCGTCAGTCACGATCTCGGTGTCGTGCGGTGGTTCTGCTCGCGCGTCGCAGTCATGTATCTCGGGCGGATCGTGGAGGACGGCCCGGTCTCACGCGTGTTCGGCGCGCCGCGTCATCCCTATACGCGTATGCTGCGTGATGCCTCGCCCATTCCCGATCCGGCCATCCGAGGCCAACTGCCGCGCATCGTCGGCGAAATTCCTTCCGCCGCCAATCCACCGACAGGATGCCACTTTCACCCCCGTTGCCCACGTGCATCGGATGTGTGCCGCACTGTTTATCCAGAATGGCGGATTGATGGTGACGGGGGTGTCGCCTGTCACCATCCAGGGGACTGATTGTTCTCAGTAACCACTGGCGCCCGTTCACGATGCAGGTTCACCTATCTGGTTCCGGCCAACAAGCGCGAGTGCGGATTTCACATATGATTGAAGCCGCAATGGCTTATTTCCTTATCAGAATGACGAGATCCTCGCTTGCGGCTTGACAGTCCAGCGCCCCCCGTCGGAAGCAGACTTATGCGGCGAAGCGACGCAGAACCTAGCGACTGGCGGCGGATGATCACATTCCGGAATGGCCGCTTTGCGCCACAAGCTACCCTTCTCGCTAAAGCAAAACTTGACCTCTCCACCGGGGTCTTCACCGTCCAATCCGGTTAATCTCGGAATGGCCTGTTTTGCCCAGGTTTCGCACGTCGCGGTCAGGCGGCAGAGATGCGCACGCCAGTTGCTTCCAAGTGGTCGGGCAGATTCGAGATCCGAGCGGCTGCGATCGATTCGTCGTCAAAGATCAGCGGGCTAGGTCCCTAGCCCGCTGCCGTCATCATGACTACTTCGCGATACAGGTATCGACGTTCTTTGATGTGCAGACGTCGAGGCCGGTATAGGTCGGATCTTTAGGAGAAGCCTTGCCTTCCTTGACATCCTTCAGCGCGAACATGGTCTTGTAGCCCATCTCGAACGGACGTTGTCCGACCTGGCCGAGCGACAGCCCCTCCTTCATCTGATCGATCTGAACCGGCAGCGTGTCGGCAACCACCAACGCCAAGTCCTTCTTGGCGATCTTGTCCTTAAAGGGCGCCACCGCAGCGCGGTTAGCGTCCGGCACGAATTGCGGAAAGCCGCCCGTCGGCGTGAAAGCGTCCAGGTTCGGGTTCTTTGCCATGATGTCCTGGAATTGCTGCACCGACAGAGGGAAATCGTCGTTGGTATAGAGCGGGCAGCCGTCGATCTCCTTCCAGCCATTCTGTCCAGTCAGCCGTTCCCCGGGCGATTGGGCAGACTCCTTGCCGGCCAGCGTGTCACGGATACCCTTCATGCGCTCGTTGTGGTTGGCTGCAGCCGCGCCGCCGGACTGGATACAGATCGCGCCGCCCTTTGGCTTGATGGTCTGCACGATCTTGGCGATGTTGACGCCGATCTCGTAGTTGTGGGTGCCAATATAGGCAAGACGCAGCTCCTTGTTCTCGGGCAGAACGTCGGAGTCCCAGGTCAACACGGGAATGCCGGCGCCCTTGGCGGCCTGCAACGCAACGGCCATCGCTGCCGCGTTGGCCGGTGCCACGGCAATGCCGTCCACCTTCTTGGCCACGAGGTCCTGCACGATCTGCACCTGCTCCTCGCCGCCGCCATGCTCTCCAGGGCCGATATACATGCACTGGAAGGCGCCCTTGGATTCGGCTTCCGCCTTCTTGCATCCGTCCCGCGCCTGATCGAAGAACGGATTGTTCATGTTCTTGGGAACGAGCGCAAAGGTGAACTTCTGCTGCGCGCAGGCCTGTCCTCCCATGAGCGCCGAAAACGCCACGGCGGCCATCAATAGATGTTTATGCACGTTTCTCCTCCCTTTTTGCTGACTCCAAGTCTCCGACCTTATTGCCATCGGATGCCTAACTACGCTTCCAGACAACCCACTCGCGGATCGTGGCAAGAAGCGAGCTTCCACTCGTCTGCAAGCCGAGAAGTGCGGCAATGACGATGAACATGCCAACGAAGGCGCCCTGCCAGTTCGAATCGATGCCGGCCATCAGAAGGGCGTTGCGAATGACCTCGAGGAACGCCGAGCCGATCACGGCGCCGAATGCGGTTCCGTAGCCGCCCATCAGATTGGCACCGCCAATGACGGTGCCGGCGATGACTCGAAGCTCATAGCCGGTCCCCATCGCGTTGATAGCCGAGCCGCTGTAGCCGAGCAGCAGCAGCGAGGCGATCGAGGCCGTGAAAGACGAGAACACGTACGCCTGGAATTTGATCCAGTCGACCGACACGCCGGTCAGGCGCGCAGCGTTCTCGTTGGAGCCAATCGCATAGAGGTGACGCGCCCACGCTGTAAAGATGAAGATGGCGCCGAGGATGAGGGCAAGGATAACCATCACCCAAAAATGGGAGGAGAATTCCGGCATCCAGTGCGGTGCCCAGCCGGCTGGCGCATGGAGCGGCCATTTTGCCTGGCCTATCGCCCTCACGATAGGCGCGTCCGGACCAAACTGGTACAGCATCTGGTTGCCGGAGAGCACGACGGCCAGCGAGCGCGCGATCGACAGCATACCAAGAGTCACGACGAAGGACGGCATGCCAATATAGGCAACGAAGAAGCCGTTGAAAGCTCCGCACGCCAGACCCGCCAAGAGCCCGGCTGCGAAGGCAACGTACCAGGAATGATGCCAGGTCAGCAGCAACCCGGTGACAATGGCAACGAGCCCCATCACCGAACCGACGGACAGATCGATGCCCCCCGTGATGATGACCACAGTCATGCCGAGGCTCATAATCGCAAGCGGAGCGAAGTTGCGCGTGATGTTCGTTACGTTGTCGGCTGTGCCGAAGCTCGGCTCCAGCCAGGTCATGAAAATCACCAGAGCCAGGAGCGCAGCTGCGACCCAGAATGCCTGGTTGGCCACCAGGCGCTGGAAGGTCGTCTGCTCGCGAACGCTGACGATATCACCGATTGCGGCGTGTGTTTCTTCTATCACTTTGGCAGAACTAGGCTTCACGGATCGCCCCCGTAATCAGGCCGGTGATCTGCTCCGGCGAGGTCGTCGCGGTTTCCTTGTCGGCCACTTTCGAGCCGCGCCGGAGCACAATGATGCGATCGCAGACCGTAAACACGTCAGGCATGCGGTGGCTGATCAGCATCACCGATACTCCGCGAGACTTCAGCCGGCGGATGAGCTCGAGCACCTCGGCGACCTGTCGCACAGAAATGGCCGCGGTCGGCTCGTCCATCAGGACCAGCTTGGCGTTAGACAGCCGGGCCCGGGCAATCGCAACAGCCTGGCGCTGCCCCCCCGACATCTTCTTCACGAGGTCGCGGGGACGCGTTTCCGATTTGAGCTCGGCGAAGAGCTCGCCGGCGCGTCCGATCATCGACTGCTTGTCGAGGATGCGGAACGGCCAGAATCCCTTTTTAATTTCTCGTCCGAGGAAAACGTTCTCCGTAGCGGTGAGATTGTCGGCCAGCGCGAGTTCCTGGTAGACAACTTCGATGCCCTCGGCCCGTGCCTCGATTGGCCTGTGGAAATGGCATGGCTTGCCATCGACAACAACGGCGCCCTCGGTCGGCGGAAAGTTTCCGGCAATCAGTTTCACCATGGTCGATTTGCCGGCGCCGTTGTCGCCCATCAGCCCGACCACCTCCCCCGCATCGACCGAAAAGCTGACGTCGTGCAGTGCCCGAATGGCACCAAAGCTCTTCGAGATGCTTCGCACATCAAGCAAGGCCACGCATTCCCTCCATGCGGTGGCGGCTCTATCCGGCCGCTTCACATCGTTCTTTTTTGCAACTATTATTGCATAGACCGCAATCCTGCAACACTTATTTCACATGCTGATGGCCTTGTAGGGACGTATCGGAGTGCAGGCCGCATACCTTGCTCGCCGATCACAGAGAAAAGCCTTTAGGCTCGGAACGTCTCAGAGCAGCGCTTCCGGATGCGGTGACGTATCGTAGGCGCCCCAGATACTTTGATCGAAGTTGATCGTGGCTCCCGTCATCATACCGGACTCATCGCAGGACAGGAACGCAACGGCGCGCGCGACCTCGATGGGATCGAGCAATCGGCCGAAGGGCTGCCGCGCGGCGACTTCTTCGAGCCAGTTCGCAGACCGACCATGGTAAACCTGCTGCGTGTTGAGCTCGCCTTCCGAAGCCATCCAACCAATGTTGAGACCGTTCACGCGGATGCGGTTGCGCAGCAGCGCATGGGCAGTATTTCGCGTCAGCGTGTCGAGCGCCCCTTTCGATGCGCAGTACGCAGCGATAAATGATTGGCCACCCATCGCCGACATCGACGAGATGTTGACGATCGTGCCCTGCACCTTGTCACGACGCATCAGCTTGATCGTGTCCTGCATCAGGAAGAACGGGGCGCGGGTATTGATGGCGAAAATCTTGTCGAACAATTCGGGGCTTGTATCGATGATCGTGCCGCGGCTCGTGTCGCCCGCGGCGTTCACCAGGGCGTCGACGCGCCCGAAGGTCCGGTCCGCCACGGCCACGACCCTGGCGCAATCCTCGACCGTCGCGAGGTCGGCGTGCACAAAAACGACTGCTGCGCCTGTGGCTGCGGCGATCGCGTCGGCCTTCGCTCGGCCTTTCGCCTCGTCACGACCGCACGTTACGATTCCTTTGGCACCACGCTCGGCGAAGAGTTTAGCGATGGCAGCACCTAGGCCCTGCGTACCGCCCGTGACGATCGCTATCTTTCCATGCATCGAAGTCATTTTGAACTCTCCAACGGTCGGCGGGGCGCTGTCTAGCTTGCTCCACTGCTGCTCGACGCCCGCAGGCACGTCCTATTCAACCTCATGCGATATCGCGAACCTCGACCTTCTTGCCGGTCCTGCCAGACTCGACGGCAGCCTCCGCAAGAATGAGCGCGCGGTAACCGTCGTCGAAAGTGGCTTGGATCGGTCCACCGTCGCGGACAGCAGCAATGAAAGCGGCAATCTCAGCTTCGTAAGCCTGTGCGTAGCGCTCGATAAAAAAGTGGAGGTAGGGCTCGGCCGCTTCAGTGGTGGTCGAGCCGTAAAACTTCAGCTCGTGGCCTTTCATATTGTCGGAGATGACCATCCCGTCGCTGCCAAACAGTTCGATCCGCTGATCGTAGCCGAAGCTGGCGCGTCGAGAATTATTGATATGGCAGAGCTTTCCGTTTGCAGTGCGCATGATCACCATGATGGAGTCGAAATCGCCAAACTCGGATCCAATGGTGGGATCAACAAGTGCACTGCCGGTCGCAAGGACCTCGGTCGGCTCGTCGTTCAACATGAAGCGCGCCAAGTCAAAATCGTGGATCGTCATGTCGCGGAAAATACCGCCTGAGACCGCAACGTAACTTCGCGGCGGCATCCCCGGATCGCGCGACGTGATAACGACCTGCTCAAGTTTTCCGATTTTGCCGGCGGCGCAGGCGTCGCGCGCGGCGCGGTGCCCGGGGTCGAAGCGGCGATTAAAGCCGATCTGGATTGGTACGTTGCACCCTTCAATCGCCTTGCGGCATGCTCGCACCCGATCGAGATTGAGATCGATCGGCTTCTCGCACAAGATTGCCTTGCCGGCCCGTGCCGCGAGCTCGATCAGGTCGGCATGCGTGGCAGTCGATGTCGCAATCAAAACTGCGTCGGCCTTACCAATCGCATCTTCCACGCTTGCGGATACCCCGCAGCCATGCGCTCTGGCGACCGCTTCGGCGGCAGTTGTGTTCGGATCGAATACCGTCTCCAGGCGCGCCCCCTCCGCTTTGGCAAGATTGCGGGCGTGCAAGACGCCAATGCGCCCGCATCCGAGCAATGCGAATTTGGTTGCCACCGTTTCCTCCCGCCGACGAATGCTCGATTTACTTGCAAGAGTTATTGCGGATATGCAAAAGTGTCAATAATTGTTCGCTGGCGCTATCACTGATTCTGCTCCGCCGCGTGATTCTGTTTGGGCCTTTAGCCCGTCCGGTCGATGGCCAGCTGTATTGCTAGTTGACCTATACAGATGCCTTGGCACTGCTGACTCTTAGGGAGGACAGCCTTCCGAACGAGAGTGAAGTTGTTAGCATCCGCACACCATGACACCAATGACGAGAGTACCTTAGATGCAGGACGTGAAGACACCGGAAGATTATGAGGAATTGATCCGTGTCATCCACGATCGCCATGGTGACATGAGCAAGTCCTATCAAAAGATAGCTGTTTATCTGACCCAGAACCCGAATGATGTCGCGGTCCTGTCGGTAAACGCAATTGCCGATCGCTGCGGCATCCATGCCTCGAGCTTCGTGCGCTTCGCCCAGTCACTCGGCTATGAAGGTTTCAAGGAGCTTCAGGCCCTGTTTCAACGGCGCTTGTCTACCGCCGCCCCGGGTTTCGAGGCGCGCATCAAAGCTCTCGAGATTGAGTTGGGCGCCCGCGCGGATCGCAGTGAAGTCGGCTTCCTGCGCGACCTGGTCGTCCGCGACATTGCCTCCCTTCAGGACATGCTCACGGATATTTCCCCGAAAGCTCTCTCGGAAGCGGTGACCCTACTTGAGAAAGCCGATTGCGTTTTTCTGATCGGGCAACTGCGTTCGGCGCCGGTCGTTGAATTCCTTCGCTACATATTGACCATGCTGGGCAAACGGTGCGTGCTGCTTGATGCAGGCGGCGGCCTCGCGACACACATCGCGCGTACGATCCGCAAGAAGGACGTGCTCTTGGCGGTGTCGTTCCGCTTCTACGCAAATGAGGTCGTCAACGTGGTGGAGGAAGCCGGACGCAATGGAACCCCTATCATTGCAATATCGGATAGTACGCTGTCTCCGCTGGCTAAGAGCGCTCGCGTTCTGTTCGCGGTTCCAGAGCATGAATACACGTTTTCGCGTTCACTCGCCGCTCCCATGTGTCTTGCCCAGGCTTTGACAATAGCGCTAGCGGCGAGGCTACAGAAAAACGACGTCGATCCGCGGATTCCAACAGTTACTGGTCCGTAGAACCAATTCGAGCGGGCTTTCGCTAGGATTTCATCGGGCCCGCATTTCATCGGCCGATTGCGCGAACGGCGGCACGACGGCTCTCAGACCGTAGATCCAACAGATCGGTAACCGCAGGGCAGCGGCTCCATCAGAAGACCAGCCGTCGATCCGTTACTGGGGTAAATCGCACCATGTCGGGCATTGGATGGCGGGCACGTGGAGGGGACGTGATGGTTTGCGGTTGTCCGGTCAGGGAGGCTTTTTCGATTGCGACTAGCGCGCGCAAGTCCGCCAATCCCTCTTCGCCATCAGCCTCGGGCGGCGTTCCAGTTTTGATGCAATCGGAAAAGTAGTCCACCTGTGCGCCAAAATGGTCGATTTGCGGAAACCGGGTTTCGCGGACCTCGCCGTCGCGGCGCAGGCGTAGTTTTGTTGCAGTCTCGAACCTGAAGCCGGGGTCGAGCTCGAGATCGCCCGACGTTCCGACGACCCGATAATTGTCGACGGCGGCCGCGCTGAAGCTGGCTACGAATTGCGCCAAGCCGCCCGAGGGGAACCGCAGCAAAGCTCCGACAGAGGCTTCCACCTCGAAAAAACGCGGGTCTTCGTTTGGTCGGTGCACCATCGCCATGGCCTCAATCGGCTCTTCTGCAAAGATGTGCCGAGCCGCATTGACGCAATAGACCCCGAGGTCTTGGAGCGGGCCGCCCCAACTCATAGACTTCAGTCTGTGGTTCTCCAGCGCCGCTTGAAAACTGAACACCGATTGGAAGAACAGCGGTCGGCCGATCGCACCGTTGCGGATATGTTCGAGCACTGCGAGTGTTCCGGGTTCGTTGTGGAGCCTATACGCGGTCATCAGGAACACCCCGGCTTCGCGCGCAGCGCCGATCATGGCGAGGGCATCTGATTCATTGGTAGCCAACGGCTTCTCGACCAGGATGTGCTTGCCGGCTCGAGCCGCGCGAACGGCGTAGTCCGCATGCATGTGGTTGGGCAGAGCAATATACACCGCGTCGATGTCAGGGCCTCTCAGAAGAGCATCGTATCCGTCATAGTCGACGATCCGGCCAACACCATAGAAGCTCGCCAACCGTGCGGCCTTGTCCTGATCGCCGGTCACGATGGCGGTAACTCTTGAGTTTGCGGACTGTCTGACCCCTGGCAAGAAGGCTTGTTGCGAAATCCAGCCCGCGCCGACAACTGCATATTTGATCATCATTTCCTCTCCCAGGATTTGGGCCGGCTCGCATGAGAGGCTGGTCAATCCTCTCCGGTGTCGTTCGCTCGCTATCGGTCAGTCATACAACGGGGGCCGTGGTCCATATTTCAGGGTCGCCATGCCATTTCCAGCAAGAGCCTCAACAACTTGTTCCGCGATGGCTGAGGCGACATAGCCGTCCCATGCGCTCGCTCCGACAGACGTTTCGGCCTTCACAGTGCTAACCCAGTCAGCCATCTGCCTGCGATACGCCTCTTTGAACCTCGGCACCCAATTGTCCGGATACGAATGACCACCGGATCTGTCTCTGTTCAACAGCGTCAGTGATGCCGGAGCCAGCGATATCGTGCCCTGCCGACCGACCAGTTCGACATGGACGTGATAGCCGTAGCTGGCGTTCACGAAAACCTCAGTCGAAACAATTTCGTTTTTGTCGGACTTCAGCGTGATCATGAGGGGTTCGCCGCCGGGCCCCGTCTCCACGTGCGCTGAAACCATCTCCGACCCCAAAAGCCAACGGCTGCAGTCGATCTCGTGGACGAACGAATTCGTGATGGCCATCGAGCCGTTGAACCACTCGGGCGCGCGAACGTTTCGGTGCACGTTGTGCAACAACACGGGTCCACCCAATTCACCGGTGTCTTTGACGCGCTTGATCTCCTGATAGCCATGGTCAAACCGGCGCATGTATCCGACCTGGATGAGCCTGCGACCCAAAGCGACTTCCGCCTGCACCACGTCTAGGGCATCAGCTGCTGAAGACGCTAAAGGCTTTTCGCAGAGAACAGGCTTCCCCGCCTCGATGCAGGCCAGTGTTAGGGCCGCATGTGTGGCGTCGGGAGATGCAATCACTATCGCGTCGATCCGATCCGACGCGATCAACGATTGAGGATCCGAAAAGACGATTGCTCCAGAGGCAACTGCCTGCGCCCGAATCGCGTCAGTATCAAAGATCCCAGCAAGATGAGCACCGGGAGTCTCGTGTCGGAGTATCCGAGCATGCTCGGCGCCCATTACACCTGTCCCGATGACTCCTATCCCGATGCTCATTTCACCTCACCTCCCGACTTCGCGAAGATGAACCCGCCGCGACAGGCGAGACCTGAGCGCTTCTTCGAGGACGGCGACATCCGATCCGTACGATTCATTGCATGACCTCGTATCCGGCAGACGCCATCAAGCGCATCAGTTCCGCGTGGCCTTTCTTGGCCATTTCGAGCGGGGGACTGATCTTCGGATCCTGCTCCGCCTCGACGACGAACCACCCCTCGTAACCGTAGGACGCGAGGCGGGCGATGACCGCGGCGAAGTCGAGCGAGCCGTCGCCCGGCACGGTGAACGCCCCTTTCACCACCGCGTCGAGGAAGCTCTCCCGTTTCCGGTCGAGCTTGTTGATGACGCTGCTGCGGACGTCTTTGGTATGCACATGGCTGATGCGAGAATGATGTTTGTCGATGACACGCAAAACGTTGCCGCCGGCAAAAGCCATGTGGCCAGCATCGAACAATAGCGATAACGCCTCACCCGAATTCGCCATGAGCAGGTCGAGTTCAGCTTCGGTCTCGATCGCCGCAGCCATGTGGTGATGGTAAGCGATCGGCATTCCCTGCCCGGCACACCACTCGGCGAAAACCGTCATCTTGCGTCCATAGGCCTTCATCTCCTCGTCCGAAAGCCTGGGTTTGGTATCAAGCGGCGCGGAACGAATGCCTTGGATCGAACGCGCAGTTTCGCCGTAGACGATGCAAGGCGCCGCGGCCGCAATGAAAAAATCCATCTGGGCGCGAATGCGGTCCTTTTCCCGTCCGATGTCACCGTCGAGGAGAAGGCCAGAGAACCAACCGCCGCACACGGAAATGCCAAACCGGGCGAGTATCGGCCCGAGTTCCTTCATGTTCATGGGGAAGCGCCGTCCGGTCTCCATTCCCGTAAAACCTGCGACGCTCGCTTGGCGTAAGCACTCCTCCAGGCTCACGTCGTCGGACAGGTCCGCAAGATCGTCGTTCCACCAGGCAATGGGAGCAATTCCAAGTTTCGCTTTCATAACTCATCACACTCCGATGCGCTGCTTCGCGCGGATCTCGTCCTGCTGCCTGCGCGCGCTTCGAACCGTCTCGCGCGAAGATACTTGGGGTACGCCGACGTCCCAGTCGGCATCGCCAGGAACCCACGAATACGCGTCCGAGGCGATCGAAAGCACGGTGGTGCGGTCGTTGCCTTTGGCCCATTCGAGCGCGGCAACAAGGTCGGCAAGGCTCTCGCAACGTCGTGCAGCCGCTCCCATGGACTCGGCGTGCTTGGCAAAATCAACGTGAAGAGGATTGTCGCGATTCTGAACTCGACAATCGGTCAACAAATTATTGAAGCCAGGCACGCCTTTGAATTGTTGCAACCGGTTGATCACCGCGAACCCGCCGTTGTCGCAGACCACAACAATTATCTTGTGACCGCTCAGAACTGTCGAGTAGATGTCCGAGTTCATCATCAGATAGGTGCCGTCCCCGACCATCACGATCGGCGTGCCGCCGAGTCCGCCGGGCCCGGAATTGGCCATCGCATGGCCCCAACCGGCCGCGACCTCGTAGCCCATGCAAGAGAAGCCGAACTCAAGATCAAAGGTGTTCGGCGCCTTGATGCGCCAGCCTTTTGCCACTTCGCCAGGCAGCCCGCCGGCGGCTGAAATCAAGGTATCTTTCTCGCCGGCGGATGCATTCACTGCCTGGACTATTTGCGCGTAGGTCGGCACCGGAGCGTTGCTGGGATTCTGCAGCGACTCGAGCAGCATGTCCCATTCTCTAAAGAGCATCTGAGCGCGAGCCATGTGGGCGGGGTCGATGCGCCACGTGCCGAGCTCCACGTCGAGTTCCTCAATCGTCTCCCGCGCGTCGCCCACCACCGCCAGCGCGCGATGCTTCACCGCATCGAACCTAGCCGCGTTGATCGAGATGAAGCGCGCGTCCGGGCTGAAGGCGGTCCATGATCCTGTCGTGAAATCCTGAAGGCGCGTACCCACCGCAAGGATCACATCGGCTTCGGCCGCGAGCGCATTCGCTGAGGTTGAGCCGATGATTCCGATCGGTCCCGCATGGGCTGGGTGATAGTGGGTCACGGCGCCCTTGCCGGCGACCGTCTCCACAATCGGAATTCCATGCTTGACGGCAAAACCCGCGACGACATTTCCTGCCAGCGAGTAGCGCACGCCGCCACCGGAGATGAGGATCGGCTTCTTCGCAGCCTTGAGCAGCGCGGCAGCTTCCGCGAGTTTCCGGCGGTCGGGACGCGGACGCGGGATGGTCCAAGTTCGAGGCTCGAAGAAAGCCTCGGGGTAGTCGAAAGCCACCTCCTGGGTATCCTGCGGCAGCGCGAGAAACGCCGGCCCGCAGTCCGCTGGATCGAGCATGGCGGCCACTGCCTGCGGGAGCGAAGACAGGATCTGCGCCGGATGTGTGATGCGATCCCAGTATCGTGTGACCGCCTTGAAAGCGTCGTTTACCGTCACAGTCGGGTCGCCAAAATGTTCGACCTGCTGGAGAACTGGATCCGGTAGCCGATTGGTGAACGTATCGCCAGCGATGAGAAGGACCGGCAAGCGGTTTGCATGAGCCGTCCCCGCCGCCGTCACCATGTTCAGGGCGCCGGGGCCGATGGACGAGGTCGCGATCATGATTTGCCGCCGGAGCTTGGCCTTGGCGAAACCGATAGCCGCCAGCGCCATCGACTGCTCGTTCTGTCCGCGCCAGGTCGGCAGACGATTCTGCACCGCCTCCAGGGCCTCGGACAGGCAGGTCACGTTCCCATGACCAAAAATGCCGAAGACGCCGGCGAACAGCGGCACACGAACTCCGTCGACTTCGGTGAACTGTTGAGTCAGCCATCGCACCAGGGCCTGGGCCATGGTGAGTCGGACTGTCGCTCCGGTCATGTGATTTCCTCCCTCGACGGTTTGTGCGGAACATAACCTCTTGCATTGAATATTGACAATCACAATTTTCGGCAACAATTATTGCCGACAGCGTCTTCCATTCAGAACGTGCTCCGATTTTTTGTAGGTCGCCTCAACTCCGACCTCATCGTGAACAGGAACTTCCGACATGACCAAACCGAAGCTTCGCATCGGCCTCATCGGTAGCGGATTCATGGGCAAGGCTCACGCTTTCGGTTACTCCATCGCGGCGCGCGTCTTTGACCTTCCCTTCGAGCTGAAACTGCATACGATCGCGGATATCAGCGACGAGGCAGCCGCGAAGGCGGCCTCCGCCCTGGGCTTCGCGCGCGCGACCTCGGATTGGCGTTCACTCGTTGCGGACCCTGGTATCGACGTCGTGAACATCACCACGCCCAACGCGCTCCACAAGGAAATGGCCTTGGCTGCGATTGCGACGGGCAAACATGTGTATTGCGAAAAGCCGCTGGCGCCTTTTGCGATGGACTCCCACGAAATGGCGGAGGCCGCCGAAGCGGCAGGAGTAAAGACGCAGGTCGGTTTCAACTATCTCTGCAACCCCATGTTGGACTTCGCGCGCGACATGATCGCGGCCGGAGAACTCGGCGAGATACGCAGCTACCGCGGTATCCACGCCGAAGACTACATGGCAGACAGCGCTGGGCCGTTCACCTTTCGGCATGACCCGGCGGGTGGCGGCGCGCTGGCTGACATTGGCAGCCATGCATTGGCCACGGCCGAATTCCTGCTGGGTCCGGCGACCGGACCGATCATCCGAGTCATGGGCGATTGCCTCACGATGATCAAGGAACGTCCAGATGGCAAAGGCGGCCGGAGGCGCGTCGAAGTCAACGATGTCGGCCGCGCTTTCCTCCGATTCGAGAACGGTGCCTCCGGCTCAATCGAAGGAAATTGGATTGCGACAGGACGGAAGATGCAACACGACTTCGAAGTCTATGGAAGCAGGGGCGCCCTCGCCTTCAGCCAGGAACGATTCAACGAGTTGCATTTCTTCTCGACCGGTGACCAACGTGGCCGTCAGGGATTCCGGCGGATCGAGGCAGGCCCGGACCACCGGCCATACGGCCTGTTCTGCGTTGCGCCAGGACACCAGCTTGGCTTCAACGATCTGAAGGCGATTGAAGTCGCGGGATACCTTGACGCTATCGCTGGACGCCGGCCGGAGCCATTCAACTTCCGCGCTGGTCTGCGCATCCAAACGCTCGTCGAGACCATTCAAGCCTCGAGTCACACTGGAACGTGGAAGGACGTTCCTTGACTGAGCCTTTGCACCTTTCGATGTCAATCGGCTTGCAAATTTGACCCCCGTATTGCCTCATCTGAGGATGTTACTTTCGCTTGACGGATGTAGCTCCGACTGTCGGCCGGTCCGAGGTTGCGTCATTGCTCGCAGGATCGGAGGGACTGGGGCCGTCGCGGAGTGCCCATCACACGCAGCGACGGCCCCAGTCCCGGGATCACCAGTAGTGGCCGGTACTGTACGCGGGATGATCACCTTGGCTCCGTTGCGTCTGAGTGATCGCAACAAGCGCTGCACGATGGTGTGCTGCGGCGGCCCGAACTTTTCGGGGGAATGCTCGGCG
>NZ_JADPKQ010000251.1:0-25053 GCF_023074015.1 Bradyrhizobium sp. 142 | reverse complement strand
GCTGCAGCGTGTCAGCAGAATCCTTGAGGATAGGCGCATGCCTATCCGTATCGCTATCCTTACGACTATCCTTAGACATGGTGGGAGACCTCGTCATGAATTCAGTTCACGAGATCTTCCTAATCGATCAGATCAGCCCTCAGCGCGTGGTCCCTGGATGACGCTCACGAAGAACCGCAGCGTCGAGACGGTCTGATTGATGGTCGGCACGCCAACGCCGCTCGATGCCAGATGCAGCTGATACCGACGCACGTCCTCGAAAGTCGCGGTATCCGGTGATCGCCCGAGGAACGCGGCGAAGTTCTTGATTCTTTGCACGTAGTCATGTTGGGTCTTCGGCGCGAACTTGCGGATCGTCATGTCTTCGATCATGCGCCGGCGCAGCGGGCTCACTGCCTCGTCGGTCATGGGGATGCTCCTGTTTTGGGTGAAGGTTGCGAACCCCTCATCTCAAAACAGGACGCCCCGTTACGCTATCCTCTTGGCTGCGCTGCCGGCCGCAGCGTCCTACCGCGCGAGCGGTTTAGTCCTCTGGCACATGGCCGACCTGAGGCGATGTCCAGCTTGAGTCCGCAAAGCATCGGCTAACGGACATCGCTCAAGCCGTGGCAACGAATCTCGACTACGAGTACGCCGCCCCTAACCTTCCTTCGCGAACGTCGCCTCCATCGCCCTGCGCGTCTTCACCGTCTCGTTGTTGGGGTCGAACTCAACATCGCTCCAGCGCACGATCTCGCCGTGGGCTACGTCGTGCTTCAACTTGACCCGATGCGCGAGGCCGATCGGCAGCGCGCCAGCCTTGAGGCTCGCCGCCGCCGGCACCAGCTTGCCCCACACCGTGTACCCGCCTTCGCCGTCCAGCATCTCGCCGGCGCGCAAAGGCCGCTTGGCCACGGCCGCGACGTCGCCGCGGAAGCCCGTCGCCTGGCCGGTCGGCTCGCCCCGCAGCGCCGCCGACAGGATCGAGATGTTCAGCTCGAGCCCGATCAGATGATAGGGCTTGTACATTGCTGCGAAGCGTCCGCTGGCGTCGGTCTTGAGGCCATATTGCCTGAAGCAGTCGGCGGCATAGTCGTTCGGCGCCTCCAGGACGACATAGACGCCCCAGCGCAAATCGCGAAACACTGGCCGCCCGTCGCGCTCGAGCGAGGAGACGACCTCCACCACGCCGGACCGCTCCAGCACGCCGCCGCGCGAGCGCGGCCGCATGATGTGTGGTAGATCGTCGACGCCGCAGGGCGGAAACAACAATCCCTCCGTGGGCACGTCGAGCCCGCAGGCATTGGCGATCGCGGCCATCTCGATCGCCGATTTGGTGCCGTCGAGGAACGAGTTGAACATCTGCGGATTCATCCCGGCCGACTGCGCTTCGCCTGCGGTCAGGCCGTAATGCTGCCAGACGCCATCCGGCGTCACGTCGTGATAGGCCGGCAGATATTTCGTGCCCTTGCCGGCGGCGACGACGCGAAAGCCGGTGGCGCGGGCCCAGTCGACCATCTCCGCCGTCAGCGCCGGCTGGTCGCCATAGGCGAGCGAATAGACCACGCCCGCTTTGCGCGCTTCCTCGGCCAGCAGCGGACCCGCCAGCACGTCGGCCTCGACATTGACCATCACGATATGCTTGCCCGCCGCGATCGCCGCGCGCGCGTGGCGGATGCCGACGGCGGGATTGCCGGTCGCCTCCACCACGACGTCCATCGCGCCGCCGGCAATGGCGCGTGCGCCGTCGTCGGTGAAGGTGGTCGCGGCGATGCGTGCCGTATCCCAGCCAACGGTGCGGCAGGCCTCGCGCGCTCGGTCGCGGTCGATGTCGACGATGATGGGCACCTCCAGCCCTGGTGTGTGCGGCACCTGCGCCAGAAACATCGAGCCGAATTTGCCGGCGCCGATCAGCGCGACACGGACCGGCTTGCCGGCAGAGACGCGGGCTTGGAGGAGGCGGTGGAGGTTCATGGGGCTTCCAATAGTTCAGCATTGCTGATGCGGTTTGTGCTCGGTCCACCTCTCCCCGGAGGGGAGAGGTGGGTTTGCGCAGCAAACCGGGTGAGGGGCCGCAGCTCCGACGAGAGGGCATAACCCCTCACCCGGCGCTTCGCGCCGACCTCTCCCAACGGGAGAGGTGGATCACGCCCGTGACGGCGGCTTTACTCCGCCGCCTGCCGCGGCGCACGTGCGAGCCGCAGCAGCGCATCATCGTCCACCGTCCTGATCGGCGCAAAATCGCGATGCGCGATGTAGTCCGGCCGCGTCGGCGTTCGGATGTAGTTCGAGACCGCGTTCAGGGTCAGGTACACGATCTTGCGCGGATAGGGCGTGATGTTGCCGGCCGAGCCGTGCACGAGATTGCCGTGGAACATCAGCATGCCGCCGGGCTTGCCGGTCGGCGCGACGATGCCGCCCTGCTCGACCAGCCGCGTCACCGTCGCCTCATCCAGCGTCCACAGCGGATAGGAGGTCGTCGCAAGATCATGCGAGGCTTCGAGATCGCCGGCGTTCTGGCTGCGCGGCACCAGCATCAGCGGTCCGTTGATCGGCATCACCTCGTCGAGGAAGATCGCGATGTTCATGGCGCGCGGCTCCGGCATGCCGTCGTCGCGCTTCCAGGTGCCGTAGTCCTGGTGCCATTGCCAGACGTCGCCGGTAAAGGCCGATTTCGCGTTGATCTTGAACTGGTGCATGTAGACCGGCTCGCCGAACAGCTGCTCGACCGGGTCGATCATGCGCGGATGCGCGCCAAGGATGCGGAACGCCTCGTTGTAGAGATGCGCGGCAAACGCCGTGCGCGGCGCGCCGCTCTTCTCGCGCCAGACCTCGGGCCGGTTGGCGTCGTAGATCCCGACCGCCTCGCGCGCCAGCAAGTCGACCTCCTCCGCCCTGAACAGCTCGGGCAGAAACAGCCAGCCCTCGCGGTCGAAGAACTCCAATTGCTCCTGGGACAGTCTCATGGGTCGTCCTCCTTGGTTGTTTGTTTTTGTCGTATTTTTTCTGCCGTCATGGTCGGGCTTGACCCGGCCATCCACGTCTTCGCTCCACGTCCGGAAGAGCGTGGATGCCCGGGACAAGCCCGGCATGACGGCGACGGAGATCGTGATCTACGCCGCCACCTCTTCGCTCGCCCTCAATCTCTCCTCAGTCATCCGTCCCGCCGTTTGCGCATGCGCCAGCGCCGTGCGCTCGGCGGCCTCGGCGTCGCCTGCGAGAATGTGCCCGGCGATATCAGCATGCTCGGCCCAGGCGCTGCCGCGATAGTCGAGCTCAGACAGCACGGTCGCCATCGAGCGGCGCATGTGCGGCCATTGCGGCGCAATCGTCTGCTCGATCACGGGATTGCCGGCGAGCTGATAGATTGCGCGGTGAAAGTCGACGTCGAGCGCGATGAGCTCGGCGAGCGGCGTCTTGCCATCGGTCCGGCGTCCGGCGGCGAGCGCCGCATCGAGCCGTGCGCGCCCCGCTGCGTCGCTTGCCGCGCGCTCCGCGGCGAGCCGAGCCGCCAGCGCATCGATCGCGCCGCGCACCTCATAGAGCTGGCGAATGCGCGAGGGATCGAGCTGGGTGACTTCAAAGCCGCGCCGGCCGCTCTCGGCGACCAGCCCCTGCCGGTGCAGCAGATGCAGCGCATGCGACACCGGCTGGCGCGATACGCCGAGCTTGTCGGCGAGTTCGTTCTGGCGAATGCGCTGGCCGGGCTGCAGCGTGCGGTCCGAGATCGCCTCCAGGATCCGTGCATAGACCTGGTCGATCAGGTTCGGGAGCGGGTCGAGAGGGATCACGCCGGAAGCTCCAACAGCTCATGCAGTGGAATACGGAATTCCGTGTGCGAATTTACGGCGGCAGGCCGAGCGCGTCAAGCGCTCCGGCCGCTGCACCGGTCTCCGTTTGGCTGCCGCTAAGCTATTGATATTACTTGGCCCGGCTACTGTGCACGCGGTTGTTTTCGAGAAAAAGTGCTCCCCTGTCTCAGGGCTCCAGCACCTCCACCTCGAGGGCCGCGATCTGCTCCGCATCCGCCATCGCCTCGATCCCAGCGATCCGGTCGCCGCTGAAGCCGACGCGCAGCGCAATCCGCAGATGGCCGCCCAAGATAACAGCGATACCCATCTCGCCGTCGACCAGCGCCGGCCGTGCGGTCTGCGCGCGGCCCTTGAAGATCTGCGCAACGGCATCGGCGCCGCGGACTTCCGGCAGCGAGCCGAGCCGGACTGCGGCCTGATCGGCGCGGAACACCACGTCGGGATCGAGCACCGCAAGCAGGCGCTCGAAATTGCCTTCCCGCGAGGCCGCGAGGAAGGCATCGACGATCTTCCGCTGCCGCGACAGATCCGTCTCCGGCACCGGCGCTCCTTGCACGCGACGCCGTGCGCGGCTCGCAAGTTGGCGTGAAGCGTCGACCGAGCGGCCGACGATCGGCGCGATCTCCTCGAACGGAACGGCGAACATGTCGTGCAGCACGAAGGCGAGCCGCTCCGCCGGCTGCAGCGTTTCGAGCACGACGAGCAGTGCTGCGCCGACGGAATCGGCCATCTCCGCCTCGCGCTCCCGCGCCTCGTCGACGGGCTCCGGCACGTGCGGGTCCATCGGGTCTTCCCGGCGCGATTTTCGTGCGCGCAGCATGTCGAGACAGATGCGCGCGACCACCGTGGTCAGCCAGCCCTTGAGGTTGGCGACATCGGACCTGTCGCTGCGGCTGAGCCGTAGCCAGGCCTCCTGCACGGCGTCATCGACCTCGCCGCGCGATCCCAGCATCCGGTAGGCGACGCTGCGCAAATGCTGCCGATTGGCCTCGAACTGGTGGCTGAGAAAATTTTCTTCAGTCATCGGTCACATTCCCTGATCGCGATCCGTCACCCCCATGACGACGCCAATCCGGCCGATGTGACCGGAACCGTCGACATTCTTAAACGGAGACGAAGAAAATGATGCACGCTCGTATGAACCATCCGGTCATGGTTCTGCCCGAAGCCATGAACGTCCTGCAAGCCCTGGGTAACCTGACCAAGCAGGGGCTGCCGGGAAAGCTGCTGGAACTGGTGCACCTGCGCGCCAGCCAGATCAACGGCTGCAGCGTCTGTGTCGACATGCATCCCAAGATCGCCCGCAAGCTGGGTGAGACCGACGAGCGCCTGTTCGCGGTGTCGGCCTGGCGCGACGCGCCCTATTTCACCGACGCCGAGCGCGCCGCGCTGGCGCTGACCGAAGCCGTCACCCGTCTCGCCGATCGCGAAGATCCGGTGCCGGATGCGATCTGGAACGAGGCGGCCAAGCATTTCGACGAGCGCGAGCTCGCAACCCTGATCCTCTCGATCGCGACGATCAACGTCTGGAACCGGCTCAACGCCACGATCAAGATGCCGGTCGGCGTGTGGAAGGTGTGAGCGCGGCACTTTCTTTCCCTCTCCAGTCACGAAGAGGGAAAGAGGGCTACTCCGCCAGAAACGCGTTCACCGCCTCGCCAACCTCCAGCGGCGCCTGTTCGAACATCCAGTGGCCGGCATTCGCAATGACCGCCGTCTTGGCGCCGGCGATGTGTTCGGCCAGCACACGCCACATCACCGACAGGCTGCCGGTGGTCGCACCGCCGCCGATCAGCAGCGTCGGCGTCCTGATCGCCTGCGCATCCGCAAGCGTGTAGGGTCTGCGCTGCTCGTTGATCTGGCCTAGGAAGGTGATGGCGTTGTCACGCAATTGCTGTTTTGCCGCCGCCGGTACCCGACGCCACGAGCCGTCGCCCTCGATGCCTTCGTAGAAGTTCTGCAGCGCGCCCTCGATGTCGCCGGCGCGGATCATCTCGACCGATCGCGCCGTGCGCGCGGCCAGCGGTGGATGCGCAGGCGTGCCGGCCTGCACCGGCAAGCTGGCATCGAGATCGCCTCCGGGCTCGGCCAGCACCAGCTTTCGCACCAGATCAGGCCGCGCCTGCGCCACCCGAAACGCGATGTGGCCGCCGCGTGAATGTCCCATCAGATCGACCGGAGCGGGCTCGACCTGCGCGATGAAGGCGATCACATCGGCGACGTGCTGCGCCATCCTGTAATCGTCGCCGATGGCATTCCAATGCTCGGGAAAGAAATGCCGCAGGCTCACCGAGATGACGCGATGCGCCTTCGACAGCGGGCCGAGCACCGAGTACCAGGTGCGAAAGTCGCCGAGCGTGCCGTGCACGCAGACCAGCGGCGGCCCTTCTCCGACTTCGAGATAGGCCATGTCGTAACCATTGACGCGAAATGTCTGCATGATCAGCCCGCCAGAAAGTCCAGGACCACTTCGGAGTATTTTTGCGGCGCCTGCTCGAACATCGGATGCGTCGCATTCGGGATGATCGCCGTCTTCGCATACGGGACGTGCGCGGCGAGCGCATGCAGCACCTTCGGCAGCACGCCCTTGGTCCGCGCCCCCAGGATGAACAGCGTCGGCATTTTGATCGCCTCCGCATCCGCCTTCGAGAAGGGCGGACGGTTGTCGCGGACCTGGCCGATTAACGTGAAGGCGTTGTCGCGCAAATTCTGTTTCACCATCGCCGGCAGCCGGGGCCAGGTGCCGGGTCCCTCCAGCGTGTCCACGAACACCGCGAGGCCGCCGTCGACATCGCCCGCCGCGATCTTCTCGGCTGAGGCCGTGAAGCGCGCCAGCAGCGGCGAGGGCCCGCCGGTATAATCCGGATCGAGACTCGCATCGAGCTCGCCGCCGGGCTCGGCGAGGATCAACCGCCGCAGCAGCTCCGGCCGCGCTTGTGCCGCGCGAAAGCAGATGTGCCCGCCGCGAGAATGGCCCATCAGATCGACCGGACCCAGATCGAGCTTCTCGATGAAGGCGATGATGTCGTCGACATGCTGGCTGATCGAATAGGTATCGCCCATGCCGTCCCACCGCTCCGGGAAGAAGTGCCGCAGGCTGAGAGCGATGACCCGGTGCCGCTGCGTGAGCGGCCCGAGCACGCAGCCCCAGACGCGGAAGTCGTTGAGCGAGCCGTGCACGCAGACCAGCGGCGGCCGGCCTCTATCCTCCCCCACGTCGAGATAGGGCATGTCGTAACCGTTGACGTGGAGGCTTTGCATTCTTGGCTCACCAGAAGGGGTGCGGAACTCCTGTGCAAGATTCCCGGAAACCGGGTGGATCGCAACTATTTCCAAGCCTAGATTTGGCAGCAGATCACACTGGGGCCTGCAACAAGGACGAGAAGCCGGGAACCAGATCATGACCGACCAGCATTTCACCCTGTTTGAGACCAGGATCGGCCTATGCGCCATCGCCTGGGGGCCGCGTGGCATCAACGGCGTGCAACTGCCGATGGGCGGCGAGCAGAAGATCCGTACCCGCATCAGTCAGCGCCATGCCGATGCCAGCGAGGCCGAGCCGACGGCCGAGGTGCAGCAGGCGATCGACCGTATCGTCAAACTGCTCGCGGGCGAGCCGGATGACCTCACCGACATACCGCTCGATCTCGACGGCGTGCCCGACTTCAACCGCGGCGTCTACGAGATCGCCCGCACCATTCCGCCCGGCAAGACCGTCACCTACGGCGACATCGCCAAGCGCCTCGGCGGGGTCGAGCTGTCGCGCGACGTCGGCCAGGCGCTCGGCCGCAACCCGTGCCCGATCGTCGTGCCCTGCCATCGCGTGCTGGCGGCCGGCAACAAGCCCGGCGGCTTTTCGGCGAATGGCGGCGTAGTGACGAAATTGAAGATGCTCGAGATCGAAGGCGCGCTGGTGAACCATACGCCGAGCTTGTTTGATTGAGGCCCACCGTCATGGGTGGGACAAGGCCGGTCATGATGAAGCACGAGAGCGCAACCGCTAGATCTTAGCCGCCGCCTTCGGCCAGTAGCGATCGCGCAAATGGCGCTTCACCAGCTTGCCGGTCGGCGTGCGCGGCAGCTCGGCCTCGAAATCGACCGAGCGCGGGCACTTGATCGCGGAGAGGCGGCCCTTGCAGTAGGCGATCAGGTCGGCCTCGAGCTCCTTGCCGGCGCGCTTGGGATCGTGCGGTTGCACCACCGCCTTGACCTCTTCGCCCATTTCCTCGTTCGGCACGCCAAACACCGCGACGTCGGCGACCTCGGGGTGCGTGATCAGCACGTCCTCTGTCTCCTGCGGATAGATGTTCACGCCGCCCGAGATGATCATGTAGGACTTGCGATCGGTGAGGAAGAGGAAGCCGTCCTTGTCGAGATAGCCGACGTCGCCGAGCGTCGACCAGCCCTTGGCGTTGTAGGCCTTCTTCGTCTTCTCGGGATCGTTGTGATAGGTGAAGGCCGGCGCATCGGCGAAATAGACCGTGCCGATTTCGCCGACCGGCTGCTCGTCGTCGTTCTCGTCCAGAATCTTGATCTTGCCGACCACGGCGCGGCCGACGCTGCCGCGATGCTCCAGCCATTCTTTCGAATTGCAAACGGTGACGCCGTTGCCTTCCGAGCCGGCATAATACTCGATCAGAATCGGTCCCCACCATTCGATCATCCTGGCTTTGACGTCGACCGGGCAGGGCGCGGCGGCGTGGATCGCACCCTTCAGTGTGGAGACGTTGTATTTGGTGCGGACCTCGTCCGGCAGCTTGAGCATGCGCACGAACATGGTCGGCACCAGCTGCGACTGCGTCACCTTGTGCTTCTCGACCAGCTTCAAAAACTCTTCGGCGTCAAAATGCTCCATGATGATGGAGGTGCCGCCGAGCACAATCGCCATCATGTTGAAGCGCAACGGCGCCGCGTGATAGAGTGGCGCCGGCGAGAGGTAGATTGTGTCGGCGTTCATGCCGCACATGTTGGCGCAGAGCACGCGCAAGAACGCGTTCGGCTCGTCGATCGGCTTGCCCTCGAACGCCTTCTTGATGCCTTTGGGGCGGCCGGTGGTGCCTGACGAATACAGCATGTCGTAGCCGGCGACTTCGTCCGCGATTGGCGTCGTCGGCTGCGCAGCCGCTGCCTTGTCGTAGGAGCGGAAGCCGGGCAGCGGCTCGTCCATCATGTAGAAGATCGGCTCACCGGCGGCGCCTTTGATCAGGCCCTTGATCTGATCGGCGCATTTCGGTGTGGTGATCACGACCTTGGCGCCGCAATCAGCGATGATGTACTCGATCTCGTCCTGCTTCAGATAGCGGCTGATCGCGGTGTAATAGAGTCCGCTGCGTTGCGCCGCCCAGCAGATCTCCATGAAAGCGAGGCGGTTCTCCATCAGCAGCGCGATGTGGTCGCCGGCCTTCAAGTCGAGCGAGCGGAACAGGTTTGCGCCCTGGTTCGAGAGCTCGTCGAGCTCGCGATAGGTGATCGCCTTGCCGGTGCCGGCCATCTGGTAGGCGATCTTGTCGGGCGTGGTGCGGGCATGGATGGAGGGGTGGGTCATAGCGGAGATCTCGCAACAAAACAGGTGTCATCCCGGCGAAGGCCGGGATCCATAACCACAGGCCTCGGTTGTTGAGACAAGATGGAGCTTCAGCGCAGCACAACCACAGCCTCCTGTGATTATGGGTCCCGGATCGGCGCGCGCTTGAGGCGCGCTTGTCCGGGACGACACCATCTGCGTGGAAGAAGTCTACAGCCGCTCCACGATCGTCACATTCGCCATGCCGCCGCCTTCGCACATGGTCTGCAGGCCATAGCGCTTGCCGCGCTGGTGCAGCGCGTGGACCAGCGTCGTCATCAGCTTGGTGCCGGAGCCGCCGAGGGGATGGCCGAGCGCGATGGCGCCGCCGTTGACGTTGAGACGTTCCGGATCGGCGCCGGTGCTCTTGAGCCACGCGGTCGGCACCGAGGCGAAGGCCTCGTTGACCTCGAACAGGTCGATATCGTCGATCGTCATGCCGGCTTTCTCAAGCGCGCGCTTGGTGGCGTGCAGCGGGGCGTCGAGCATGATCACGGGATCGCCGCCCATCATGGTCATGTGATGGACGCGCGCCAGCGGCTTGACGCCAAGTTGCCTCAGGCCGCGCTCGTTCACCACCAGGACGCCGGAGGCGCCGTCGCAGATCTGGCTGGCGCTGGCCGCGGAGAGCTTGCCGTTCTCCGCGATCAGCTTGACGCCCTTGATGCCGTCGAGCGTGGCGTCGAAGCGGATGCCCTCGTCGATGTGATGGGTATCCTTGGAGCCGTCGGCGCGGGTGATCTCGAGCGGCACGATCTCCTTCTTGAAGTGGCCGGCCTGGGTGGCCGCGATCGCGCGCTGATGGCTGTTGTAGGAGTACTCGTCGAGTTCATTCTTCGACAGGCCGTATTTCTCAGCCATCATCTCGGCGCCGGTGAACTGGCTGAACACGATGTTGGGATAGCGCTGCTCGATGCCCGGGCTCTTGTAGTTGCCAAAGCCGTTCTTGGCCGGGAGCTGCGACGACAGGCCCATCGGCACGCGCGTCATCGATTCCACGCCGGCAGCGATCACCACGTCCATCGCGCCGGACATCACGGCCTGCGCTGCAAAGTGCAGCGCCTGCTGCGAGGAGCCGCACTGGCGGTCGATCGAGGTGCCCGGCACGCTCTCCGGCAGCTTCGAAGCCATGATCGCGTTGCGCGCGACGTTGTTGGACTGCTCGCCCACCTGCATCACGCAGCCCATGATCACGTCCTCGACCAGGGCCGGATCGACCTTGGTGCGGTCGACCAGCTCGTCCAGCACCTTTGCGGCGAGATCGGCCGGATGCCAGCCCGCGAGGCGGCCCCCCTTGCGCCCGCCGGCGGTACGTGCAGCGGCGACGATGTAAGCCTCGGCCATGTCGGTTTCTCCCTGGATTGTTCTGAATGAGTTGGTTGTCGGGGCGGATTTAAGGGGCGCGAGATCATTTAGTCAATCGATCAATTAACTCTTGTGATGAGGCGCTGCTTGGGCTTATCTGCGGCCCGCGCGTGCGGCCAGAACAGGGATTTCCGTGACCACCAGCGTACCGAACAGGCTCCCCAGCGGAAAGAATTCCACGGCAGAGAAATTGCTCGTGGCCGCGAGCGAGCTGATGATCGAGCGCTCGTCGATCGAGATTTCGCTGAGCGACATCGCCCAGAAGTCCGGCGCCAATGCCGCGCTGGTCAAATATCACTTCGGCAACAAGGACGGCCTGCTGCTAGCGCTGCTCGCGCGCGATGCCGCGACCGAGCTGTCCAATCTCGAATATCTGCTGGCGCAGCCGATTACGTCGACCGCGAAGCTGAAGCTGCATATCGGCGGCATCATCCGCGCCTATCACCGGTTTCCCTACATGAACCGGCTGATCCATTATCTGCTGCACGAGAGCATCGCGGGCTCCGCCGACGAAGTCTCGAAATTCTTCGTGGCGCCGTTGCTCGATTTTCATCGTCGGCTGCTCGCCGAAGGCGTCAGCCACGGCGAGTTTCGCCAAACCGATCCGGTGCTGTTCTACACCAGCCTGATCGGCGCCTGCGATCATCTGTTCTTCGGCCGGCACGCGATGTCTCGTGCAACCGGCGTCGGCCCGGTCACCGACGAAGTCTGCCGGCAATATATCAAGCACATGGAAACGCTGATCTGCGGCGGAATCCTCACGAGAACCGAGGAAGCTGCCGCGGCCGGATGATGCGGCCGAAACTCAAGTCCAGAGAAGAAACGCCCAAGGAAAAGGTAGAGGAAAGGTATAAGCGATGCAGTTGAAAGACGTTGCCGTTCTCATCACCGGCGGTGGGTCGGGCCTCGGAGCCGCGACCGCCCGCGCCATGGCCGCCAAGGGCGCCAGGATCGGCGTGATCGACCAGAGCAAGGAAAACGCCGAGAAGGTTGCGGCCGAAGTGAAGGGCGTCGCCCTCCATGCCGACGTCACCGACGAGGACGGCATCAAGGCTGCCATCGCCAAGGCGGAAGCCGCCCATGGCGTCGCGCGCGTGCTGATGAACTGCGCCGGCATCGGCGGCTCGCAGCGCATCGTCGGTAAGGACGGTGTTTATCCGCTGGCGAAGTTTGCCCGCATCATCAACGTCAATTTGATCGGCACCTTTAACTGCCTGCGGCTGTTCGCCGAGCGCCTCGTTACCGCAGAGCCCATTGGTGAAGAGCGCGGCGTCGTCATCAATACGGCGTCGGTCGCTGCTTACGAAGGCCAGATCGGTCAGATCGCCTATTCGGCGTCGAAGGGCGGCGTCGTCGGCTTGACCCTGCCGGCAGCCCGCGACCTCGCGAGCCAAAAAATTCGCGTCAATACCATCGCGCCCGGCCTGTTCCTGACGCCGCTGCTGATGGGCCTGAACGAAGAGGCCCGCAAGAGCCTCGGTGCCCAGGTGCCGCATCCCGCGCGCCTCGGCGATGCCTCCGAATACGGCTCGCTCGCCGTGCACATCGTCGAGAATCCGATGCTCAACGGCGAAACCATCCGCCTCGACGGCGCTATTCGCATGGCGCCAAGGTAGGCGATGCTCTCGTCCCTTCTCCCTTGTGGGAGAAGGTGGCGCGAAGCGCCGGATGAGGGGTTCTCTCCGCGGAGACAAACCCCTCACCCAAGCGAGTTCTGGGGTTGGCGGCGTACTTGCCCTCTCCCACAAGGGGCGAGGGCGCAATAACAGCCACCTTACGCGCGGATATACGAGGCTCGCATGTCCCAACCGTTGCTGATCGAGCGCGACGACCGCGTCGACGGGGTGACGCTCAATCGTCCCGAAAGCCTCAACGCGCTCGATCCTGCACCGATCAATGCGTTGAATGTCCATTTCCACGAGGATTTTCGGAAGGCATCAGGCCTTCCTTGAGAAGCGAAAGCCTGTCTATATCAGCGCTGAACGAGAACGATCCGCAAAGGACGAGTAATTCCGGGAGACGCAAAATGAGTGGGAGTGCGGCAGCGGTGATGACGAAGCCCGTCTTTCGCAAGGTGGAGTGGCTGGCGCGCGACATCGACGTCGAACGCGGCAACGACGGCACGGTGGTGCTGAAGTCGCGCATTCCCTTGCAGCCCTACGAGAAGCACATCCCGGCCTCGTTGGCGAAATGGGCGAGGGAAGCGCCGGAGCGCATCTGGCTCGCACAGCGTGGCGGCGCTGATCGCGCGTGGCGAAAGGTCTCCTACGGTGAAGCCAAGCGCATTGTGGATGCGCTGACGCAGGGCCTGCTCGATCTCGGCCTCGATGGCCGCCCGGTCGCGATTCTCTCCGGCAATTCGATTGAGCACGCGCTGATGACGCAGGCCGCGATGCAGGCGCGCTCGCCGGCGGCACCGGTGTCGCCGGCCTACTCCTTGATGAGCCACGATCACGTCAAGCTGAAGTACCTGTTTGATCTGATCAAGCCGGCCGTGGTGATGGTGCAGGATGGCCCGACCTTCGAGGAGGCGCTGAAAGCGCTCGACCTCACCGGCGTCACCGTCGTTCACGTCGTGCGGCCCTGCGAGGGCATCAACAGCGTCAGCTTTGCCGAACTCGCCGCGACGCCGGTGACCGCCGAGGTCGAAGCGTCGATCGCGAAGATCACGCCCAAGACCGTCGGCAAGCTGCTGTTCACCTCCGGTTCGACCGGCATGCCAAAAGCCGTCATCAACACGCAGGAGATGATGTGCGCCAATGCGGCGATGATGATGCAGGTGCGGCCGCGCACGCCCGGCGGCCCGCTGTCGACCATGCTGGACTGGATGCCGTGGAACCACACCATGGGCGGCAACGCGGCGTTTCACCCGATCCTGGTCGATGGCGGCACGCTGTATATCGATGACGGCCGGCCGTTGCCGGGGCAGTTCGAGGAAACGCTGCGCAATCTTCGCGAGGTCTCGCCGACCTATTACGCAAACGTGCCCGCTGGCTATGCCGCGCTGGCAGCGGCCATGGAGAAGGACGATGCGCTCTGCCGCTCCTTTTTCAAGAACCTTTCGATCATGGCCTATGGCGGCGCGCGGCTGCCGGACGATCTCTACGACCGCATGCAGGCCCTCGCCGTGAAGACCACGGGCGAACGCATTGTGTTCTACACCGGCTGGGGCTCGACCGAGACCGCGCCGACCTCGACCGGCACCTATTGGGACACCGAGCGGGTAGGCCTGATCGGCCTGCCGTTCCCCGGCGTGGAATTGAAGATGGTGCCGTGCGGATCGAAATACGAGCTGCGCCTGCGCGGCGTCAATGTCACGCCCGGCTATTTCGGCCAGCCTGATCTGACCAGGAAGATGTTCGACGAGGAAGGTTTTTACTGCATCGGCGATGCCGGAGTCTTTGTCGACGATGCCGATCCGGTGCAGGGCATTATTTTCGCCGGCCGCGTGGTGGAGGACTTCAAGCTCACCACCGGCACCTTCGTCCATGTCGGCTCGCTGCGCACCGATGCGATCGCCGCCGCCACGCCCGTCGTGCACGACGCGCTGGTCGCGGGACAGGATCGTCCCTTCATCGGCCTGCTGGCCTGGCCGAACCTGCACGCCTGCCGCCAGCTCGTTGGTAATCCAGACCTGAGTTTCGAGGACGCCGTGAAGCATCCCGAGGTGATCGCCTGCTTCAGGCGCGGGCTGGAGGCTCACAACAAAGAGTGCGAAGGCGCCAGCAGCCGCATCATCGCGCGCGCCATGCTGATGGCCGAGCCGCCCTCGATCGACGGCAACGAGCTCACCGACAAGGGCTACATCAACCAGCGCGCCGGCCTCGAGCGCCGCGCCGCGCTGGTGGCGCGGCTCTATGCGGACACACCGGATCAGGGTGTGATCGTGCTGCGATGAAAGCGCGAACCCTCTCCACTCGTCATTCCGGGATGGCCCGCAGGGCCAGGCCCGGAATCCATCAGGCCGCATACGCGTGGCGAAATGGATTCTCAGATGCGCAATTGCGCATCATAGTTCGTGACGTTGTCGCGCCCCGGAATGACCGCATCAATTAACGACAACGAATAAGAGGTCGCCATGAACTTTGATTTCTCCGACGATCAAAAACAACTCCGCGATCAGGCGCGCAAATTCCTTACCGAAAAATGCTCACCCAAGGCGGTGCGCGTGGTGCTCGACGGCAAGGCACCCTATGACAAGGAGCTGTGGAAGGGCCTTGCCGAGATGGGTTTCCTGGGCGTCGCGATTCCCGAAGACTTCGGTGGCACCGGTGCCGGCCATCTCGAGCTCTGCGTGATCGCCGAAGAAATGGGCCGTGCCAACGCGCCGGTGCCGTTTTCCTCGACCGTCTATCTCGCTGCGGAAGCGCTGCTGATCGCCGGCAGCGACGCGCAGAAGAAGAAGTGGCTGCCCGCAATCGCCTCTGGCGAGGCGATCGGCACGCTGGCGCTGTTCGAGGGCAAGGGCAATCCGGCGCCGAAGAACATCAACCTGGCTGCTTCGAACGGAGTGCTCAACGGCGTCAAGCGGCCGGTCGCCGATGGTGCCATCGCGAACTTCGCGGTGGTTGCCGCGCGTACGGGATCGAGCGGGCGTGACAGTGAGATCTCGCTGTTCCTGGTCGATCTTAGGGGCGGCGGCGTTGAGGTGAAGAGCTTGACCAATCTCGATCCGACCCGCGGGCAGGCTGAGATTACCTTCAACGATTGCAAGGCCGAGCCGCTTGGCGCGGCGGGCGAGGGCTGGAGCATCCTCACGGAGGTGCTCGACCGGGCCGCCGTGCTCTGTGCCTTCGAGCAGGTCGGCGGCGCCGACCGTGCGCTGGAGATGGGCCGCGACTACGCGCTCGATCGCATCGCCTTCGGTCGCCAGATCGGCTCGTTCCAGGCGGTCAAGCACATGCTCGCGGACATGTACGTGTCGGCGACGCTGGCGCGCTCCAACAGCTATTATGGCGCCTGGGCGCTCTCGACCAATGCGGCCGAATTGCCGGAAGCCGCAGCCGCCGCGCGCATCAGCGCGGCGCAGGCGTTCCAGCACTGCGCCAAGAACAATATCCAGGTCCATGGCGGCATGGGCTTCACCTGGGAGTTCGACTGCCACATGTACTACCGCCGTGCCAACGCGATGGCGCTCGGGCTCGGCAGCCTGTCCTATTGGGAAGACCAGTTGATCGATCGGATGCGCAAGAAGAACGCGGCGTAATGATAGATGCGTAGGGTGGGTTAGCCCCGCGGATGCGCGAAACGCAATCCGAGAGGCGTAACCCACCATCGGGCCGCAACAACGCTCCAGAGAAGTGGTGGGTTACGCCTTCGGCTAACCCACCCTACGAAGACACGAGAAGAGCCATGAACTTCGACGATACCCCGCAAGAAGCCGAATTCCGCGCCACAGCCCGCGCCTGGATCGCGGCGAACGCGCCAAGGCAGTATGAGGACGAGCTGCGCAAATCCTCGCTCGGCCGCACCCAGCTCAAGAACGCCAATATTCTGGAGGTCGCAAAGGCCTGGCAGAAAAAGAAAGCTGATGCCGGCTGGGCCTGCCTGCACTGGCCCAAGGACTATGGCGGCCGCGGTGCCTCGCCGATCGAGCGCGTGATCTGGCAGCAGGAGGAGGGCCCGTTCGGCAAGCTCTCCGGCATGTTCATCATTGGTCATGGCATGTGCGGGCCGACCATGATGGCCTTCGCGCGCGAGGAACATAAGCGCACCTATCTGCCGCCGCTCGCCTCCGGCGAAAAGGTCTGGTGCCAGCTGTTCTCCGAGCCCGCCGGCGGCTCCGACGTCGCGGGCCTGCGCACGCGCGCCGAGAAGGACGGTGACGACTGGGTCATCAACGGGCAGAAGATCTGGACGTCGGGCGCGCATTATTCCGACTACGGGATCCTCTTGACCCGTACCGATCCCAACGTGCCCAAGCACAAGGGCCTCACCATGTTCTTCCTCGACATGAAGAGCCCCGGCGTCGAGGTGCGGCCGATCAAGCAGGCGAGCGGCGCCTCCGACTTCAACGAGGTCTATTTCACCAATGTCCGCATCCCCGATCACCAGCGCCTCGGCGAGGTCAATGATGGCTGGAACGTCTCGCTGACCACGCTGATGAACGAACGCATGTCGATCGGCGCGGGCGTCTCGACCGGCTTTCCGGAACTGTTCGACTATTGCTCCAGCCTGATGCTGGACGACGGTCCCGCGATCGAGGATCGCGCGGTGCGTTCGAAGCTGGCGAACTGGGCGGTGAAGGCGAGCGGGCTGCGATACACCAGCATGCGCGCGATCTCGGCGCTGTCGAAGGGCGAGCGGCCGGGACCGGAGAATTCCATCGGCAAGCTGGTGGCTGGCTCGATGATCCAGGACGTCGCGACCTACGCGCTCGATCTCCAAGGCGCCGTCGGCGTGGTCAGCGGTCCCGAAGATGCCGAAGTCGCCGGCCGCTTCCAGGCGATGCTGCTCCGCGCGCCGGGCACCCGAGTCGAAGGCGGCACCGACGAGATCATGCGCAACATCATCGCCGAACGGGTGCTGGGCCTACCCGGCGATATCCGGGTCGACAAGGACGTGCCGTTCAACAAGATCCCGACGAAGGGAAGAAGTTAGAATCGTAGGGTGGGCAAAGGCGCGTGGCGCCGTTCCCACCAATTCTGTCGAGCACGAGGAAAGGCGGTGGGCACGCTTCGCTTTGCCCACCCTATGCACCGAGCAAGCATTGAGAGGTCCGTCATGAATTTCGACGACACGCCGCAGGAAGCCGCATTCCGCGAGACCGCGCGCAAATGGATCGATGCCAACGCGCCGAAGGAGTTCTTGGCGGAGCTATCAAAATCCTCGCTCGGCCGCATCCGGCTCGCCAATCACGATATCGTCGATGTCGGCAAGGCCTGGCAGAAGAAGAAGGCCGAAGGTGGTTGGGCCTGCCTGCACTGGCCGAAGGAATACGGCGGCCGCGGCGCCACCCCGATCGAGCGCGTGATCTGGCAGCAGGAGGAGGATGTCTACGGCAAGCTGACGCAGCCGTTCCAGATCGGCGAAGGCATGTGCGGCCCGACCGTGATGGCCTGGGGCAGCGAGGAGGCCAAGCGCCGCCATCTGCCGAAGCTCGCCTCCGGCGAGGAGATCTGGTGCCAGCTGTTTTCCGAACCGTCCGCCGGCTCCGACGTCGCAGGGCTTCGCACGCGGGCGGAGAAGAAGGGCGAGAACTGGATCGTCAACGGCCAGAAGATATGGACCTCGGGTGCGCATTATTCCGACTACGGTTTGCTGATCGCGCGTACCGATCCTAACGTGCCCAAGCACAAGGGCCTCACCATGTTCTTCCTGGACATGAAGAGCCCGGGCGTAGAGGTGCGCCCGATCAAGCAGGCCAACGGCATGCAGGAGTTCAACGAGGTCTATTTTACCGACGTCGTGATCCCGGACAGCCAGCGTCTCGGCGCCGTCGGCGAGGGCTGGAGCGTCTCGCTGACCACGTTGATGAACGAACGCATGTCGATCGGTTCGCGGCTCGCGACCGGCGTTCCCGAGATGTTCGAGTTCTGCTCCAATCTGATGCTGGAGGACGGGCTCGCCATCGACGATCCCGCCGTGCGCTCGAAACTTGCGAGCTGGGCCGTGAAGTCGAGCGGGTTGAAGTACACCAGCTACCGCGCGATCTCGTCGCTGTCCAAGGGCGAGCAACCGGGCCCGGAAAACTCCATCGGCAAGCTGGTGTCGGGCATGATGCTCCAGGACATCGCCACCTACGCCATGGACCTCCAGGGCGCGGCCGGCGTTCTCACGGGCACCGACGAGGAGACGGTGCAGGGCCAATTCCAGCAGATGCTGCTGTCCTCGCCCTCGATGCGCATCGCCGGCGGCGCCGATGAGATCTTGCGCAATATCATCGCCGAGCGCGTGCTCGGTCTGCCCGGAGACATCCGCGTCGACAAGGACGTACCGTTCAACAAGATCCCGACCAACGGGCGGTGATAATCCCGCATCTTGTAGGATGGGCAAAGCGAAGCGTGCCCACCACATGCAGATACTTCCGGGGCACGTTTGTTGGTGGGCACGACGCTACGGCGCCATTGCCCACCCTACAAAGAAAAGAGCACGAGCTAATTCATGGATGCAACAGCGAGCCAGAACCAAGATCGCATCGGCGTGCTCGAAGAGCTCCTCAATGAGCGCTATTCGGTCCGCGCCTTCCTGCCGAAGCAAGTCGATCGCGCCACTATCGAGCACGTGCTGAAGACCGCGCAGCGCACCGCGTCCTGGTGCAACAGCCAGCCCTGGCAGGTCGTGATCGCCAGCGGCGAGGCCAAGGAGCGCTTCCGCAAGCTGATCTACAAGGAGGCCTCTAGCGGTCTTGGCGATGACTACGATTTCACGCCGCCGCGCGAATATGTCGGTACCTATCTGGAGCGCCGACGCGAAAGCGGCTTCCAGCTCTACAACACGCTGGGCATCGCCCGCGGCGACAAGGCGGCCTATGCGAAACAGGCGCTGGAGAATTACAATTTCTTCGGCGCGCCGCATGTGGCGATCATCCACACCAACGAGCCGCTCGGCATCTATGGTGCGATCGATTGTGGCGCCTATGTCAGCAATTTCATGCTGGCCGCCGAGGCGCTCGGGCTCGGCACCATTCCGCAGGCAGCATTAGCGCGCCATTCCGGCCTGATCCGACGTCACTTTAATCTTTCGGACGACCGCCGCGTCGTCTGCGGCATCTCGTTCGGCTATGCCGACCACGCCCACAAGGTCAACAGCTACCGCACCTCGCGGGCGAGCGTTGCAGATACCGTGACGTTTGTGGAGGACTGACGGGATCCGTCGCATCGCTTGCGTGCTGCGCAGGAAGGACTCTCACGAAGACGGCCGTTGAACGGCCGCCTTTACATGTGTCGCCTGGGTCCGATTGACGCCAGCCGCTATCCGCCGCTGCCGCCGATGACGGCGCGCACAGTCTCGTCAGGCCCAAAATCTTCGGCGCCGTCGACATAGAGCAGCGCTGCGAGCTTCGAGCGGGCGCGGTTGACGCGGCTCTTGATGGTGCCGACCGCGCAGCCGCAGATCGAGGCTGCGTCCTCGTAGGAGAAGCCGGAGGCGCCAACCAGGATCAAGGCTTCGCGCTGGTCCTGCGGAAGCTTTTCGAGCGCCGTGCGAAACTCCTCGAACTCGAGATGCGCGTTCTGCGAGGGCTGCGTTTTCAGCGTCTTGGCATAGTTGCCTTCCGCATCCTCGACCTCCCGCCGCCGCTTGCGATAGTCGGAGCGGAACAGGTTGCGCAGGATCGTAAACAGCCACGCCGGCAGGTTGGAGCCGGGCTGGAACGAGTCGATGTTGGCAAGCGCGCGGAGCAGCGTCTCCTGAACCAGATCGTCGGCACGGTCCGCATTGCCGCTGAGTGAGATGGCGAACGCGCGCAGACTCGGCACGGCCGCCAGGATGTCATTGCGCAGGGATTCCGTGAGAGGCATTAATCCCTCCCATTGTTGTTGTCGTTAGGGCCCCCGTCATTTTCCACTTGGGGCGTCGCTCCCGGCGCATCAAGCTTCTTGATCAGCTCCGCGAACCGATCCGGGACCCCCTGCCGCACGACGTCGTCGTACATGGCGCGCAGTTGGTGCCCGATCCGGGACTGAATCTCCGGAGTGAGCCCTCCCTTGCCGGGGGTCGTGCTTCTGCTGGCTTGAGACTTGAGATCTTTCATGACCTGTTCCACGTTTCCCCGAGTTAAGTGACTGCAAAATAGAGAAATTTTCTCAACCGGGAGCCGTTCCCTAGTTAGGCACAATGCGAGGTTCGATAAAAAGTTCCGCCTCTTACGGAACTTTTCTTGATCTGGGGCGTAATCAGCCGTGCGGGGGAACCAGGGCCTCCCCCTCGTTATGCACCGAAGGCTGGGGCCCGATGAATGGAGTGGGGATGTCCCGTTCACAGCTTGTTGCTGAGCACTTGCCGTTGTTGCGCCGGTATGCACGTGCCCTGACGGGCAGCCAGGCCTCCGGCGACGCCTATGTCGCAGCCATGTTGGAAGCCATGTTGGGAGACCCGTCGGTGCTCGACGAGAGCCACGGACCGCGGGTCGGCCTATTCCGGCTGTTCACCCAGATCTGGAATTCGGTCTCGGTCAACGATGATGCCGAAGTGGCGACCCTGCCGATGCCGCCGGAGCGGCGGCTGTCGAACATCACACCGCTGCCGCGGCAGGCGTTCCTGCTGCTGTCGCTCGAGGGATTTTCGGAAGAGGAAGTCGCCTACATCCTCAACACCGACGTCGCCGAGACGCGGCGGCTGGCGGACGCTGCAGGACGCGAGATGGCTGCCGAGATCGCCACCGACGTGCTGATCATAGAGGACGAGACCTTCATCGCCATGGACCTCGAGAGCCTGGTGAAGAACCTCGGGCACAACGTCGTCGGCGTCGCGCGTACCCATGCCGACGCGGTGGCGCTCGCCAAGAACAAGCGGCCCGGCCTGATCCTCGCCGACATCCAGCTTGCCGACGGTTCGTCAGGCCTGGACGCCGTCAACGAATTGCTGCGCACTTTCGAGGTGCCGGTGGTGTTCATCACCGCCTATCCGGAGCGCTTCCTCACCGGCGAGCGGCCGGAGCCGGCGTTCCTGATCTCGAAGCCGTTCCAGCCAGCGATGGTGTCGGCGGTGGCGAGCCAGGCGCTGTTCTTCCAGCGCAACTCGCGCAACCGCGCGCCCAGGGCGCCTGCGGCTTAAGAAGGCGCCGGCGGCGTAACCGCGGCCTGACATTGGCTGATGATGATCCGATCCGGCGTGCCGCAAGGTGCGCCGGATTTTTCCTGTCGTTTTGCCGCGCTTGACGGCCGTTGAATTCGCCGCTCATACCTCGTGCAGCGGCCGCGTTGCCGCGGCAGCGCAACCGGAGACGTGTTCATGGACCAGCAACTCCTCGACCGCCTCGCCATCCGCGATCTCATCGAGAACTGGGCGGTCTGGCGCGATGCCGGCGACTGGGAGCGCTTTGCCACGGTCTGGCACGAAGAAGGCTGGATGTCCGCGACCTGGTTTCAGGGGCCAGCGCGGGATTTCATGCGCGTCAGCCAGGAGGGGTTCGCCAAGGGCGTCCGCATCCTGCATTTCCTCGGCGGCACCAGCATCGACCTTTCCGGCGATCGCGCCATCGCCCAGACCAAGATGACGATCTCGCAGCGCGCGCCGGTGCATGACGTGCCCTGCGACGTCGTCTGTACCGGGCGCTTTTATGATTTCCTAGAAAGGCGGCAAGGCCATTGGGGCATCGTTCGCCGCCAGCCGATCTACGAGAAGGACCGTATCGATCCGGTCGATCCCGCCGCAACCCTCCGCCTCGACAGCCAAGCGCTCGCTGCGCTGCCCGAAGGCTACCGCCATCTCGCCTACATGCAGGAGCTGATCGGCTACAAGGTCAAGCGCGACATGCCGGGCCTGACCGGGCCTGAGGTCGAGAAGCTCTATGCCGAGGGACAGACGTGGCTGGCGGGGAAGGCGAAATGAACTCCAAAAAAAGCAGGGCGCGACTGGCATCACCACAGTCGCGCCCTACGTCGCCGGCTTATGGGGCAGGGGGGAATAGCCGGCTGTTGGGACGACTCCCGGGCGCGGGAGTCGTTCCAGGCGGTTGCAAAATATTTTCCGAGGCTCGCGACTTTCTGGCACACGGTTAAGTGATCTTAGCCGCTGAGAACTCCTGGTCCTGTGCTTGCGTTGTTCCCGCGATCGCCATGGGGCGAGGGATCGATTGCCATGTCACAGATTTATAAGGGATTTTTGGGAGCCGTCGCGATTGTCGCGACACTTGGCGCCGCGCAGCTGGCTTTCGGCCACGATCTCGCCGACCGCTGGCAGGCGGTCGCGGACAAATCCGGCGATGTCGTCAATCGCGCCGGCAAGGCCGACCGGCTCGCCGACCTCAAGCAGGCCCCGGCTCCAACCCGCACCGTCTCGATGCGCCTGAACGATCTCGCCGATACGTCCGTCTTGCTGCGGGTGCCCGCGTCGACCGAGACCGGCAATGCGAAGCCGCCGGTGCTGCTCCCCAACCAGAACCAGAAACAGGGCCGCAACAAGCCGACGATCGCCTGCGAGCCGATGGTCAGCTCCCTGACCGAAGTTGCCAAGCTGCTCCAGCCCGGGCGCTGCTTGACCTGATCGCCGCCGGCCGTGGACAAATCGCCTTCCCCGCAGGGAGGGCGATCTATCACGTCCACTTGATCCCTTCTCCCTGCGCGTTATATCCCGGGTTTCTTCCCTTTCCTTTGACCGGGTAAACGCATGACGACGTCAGATACGGCTGCGCATACGCAGCCCTTCCAGGCCGAGGTTTCCGAGCTTTTGCACCTCATGGTGCACTCGGTCTATTCGGAGACCGATATTTTCCTGCGCGAGCTCGTCTCCAACGCGTCGGACGCCTGCGACAAATTGCGGTACGAGGCGATTGCCAATCCGGCGCTGCTGGGTGAGGGCGACTCGCTCAAGATCCGCATCGCCCCGAACAAGGCAACCTCCACGCTCACGATCGCCGACAACGGCATCGGTATGGAGCGGCAGGAGCTGATCGACCATCTCGGCACCATCGCCCGCTCCGGCACCAAGGCGTTCGTGTCGAAACTGAAGGAGGCCAAAGACGGTCTCGGTCTGATCGGCCAGTTCGGGGTCGGCTTCTATTCCGCCTTCATGGTCGCCGAGAAAATCGTCGTGGTCAGCCGCCGCGCCAGCGAGAGCGACGTCTGGAGCTGGACCTCCTCAGGCGGCTCGGGCTTCGAGATCGCCCGCGCCAGCGAGCAAGACGCCGCGCGCGTGCAGCGCGGCACTGAGATCATCCTGCACCTGAAGGATGACGCCAAGAAATATCTCGAGACTTACGAGATCGAGCGCGTCGTCGGCGCCTATTCCGACAATATCCTCTTTCCCATCGAACTCGTGCCGGAACAGGGCGAGCCGCGCCAGATCAATTCGGCGAGCGCGCTGTGGCAGCGCTCGAAATCGGAGCTGACGGCCGAGGACTACAAGAAGGCCTATCAGCAGATCGGCCCCGCCTTCGACGATCCCGCGATGACGCTGCACTATCGCGCCGAAGGCCGCTACTCCTACGCCGTGCTGCTGTTCGCACCGTCGACAAAACCGTTCGACCTGTTCGAGCCCTCGCGCAAGGGTCGCGTCAAGCTCTATGTGCGGCGCGTCTTCATCACCGACGATGCCGATCTGTTGCCGGGTTACCTGCGCTTCATCCGCGGCGTCGTCGACAGCGAGGACCTCCCGCTCAACATCTCGCGCGAGATGCTCCAGAACAATCCGCAACTCGCGCAGATCCGGAAAGCCGTGGCGACCCGCGTCGTCAACGAGCTCGAAAGCCTCGCCGAGAAGGACCCGGAGAACTTTGCGAAAATCTGGGACGCCTTCGGCGCGGTGCTGAAAGAGGGCATCTACGAGGATTTCGAACGCCGCGAAAAGCTGCTCGTGCTGTCGCGCTTCACCACCACATCGGGCGAGAAGCGTTCGCTCAAGGACGTCATCGCCGATTTCAAGCCGAACCAAACCGAGATCTATTATCTCGTCGGCGACAGCATCGAGCGGCTGAAGTCCAATCCCCGGCTCGAGGCGGCGACCGCGCGCGGCATCGAGGTGCTGCTGCTGTCCGATCCCGTCGACGCTTTCTGGACCTCGATGCCATCGGAGTTCGAGGGCAAGCCGCTGAAGTCGCTGAGCCAGGGCGATCTCAACCTCGACCTGATCCCGCGTGTCGACGAGGCCGACGAGGCGAAGAAGGAGGAACCCGTCGCCGACGAAGCCGGCACCATCGCCGTGATCAAGGCCGCGCTCGGTGAACGTGTCAGCGACGTCAAGGCTTCGACGCGCCTCACCAACTCCGCCTCCTGCCTCGTCGCCGACAGCCAGGGGCCGAGCCGCGAGCTCGAGCGCATCCTGGCGCAGCAGAATCGCGGCAAGCCCACCAAGCCGATCCTGGAGATCAATTTGCGCCATGCGCTGGTGACTGCGATCACCAAGGCGCAAGCCGGCTCCAAGGTGGTCGACGACCTCAGCCTGCTCCTGCTCGAACAGGCGCAGATCCTGGATGGCGAGCTACCGGAGGACCCCGCCGCGTTTGCTGCACGGCTGAACCGGCTCGTGTTGCAGGGGCTCGGCGGATAGCGACCCCGTAGACGGCGAAATCATCTCACACTGCGCTCCCCTTCCGCTTTGCGGGCAGGGCAATCGCATATGGGTGCACGATGCGGCGACATCGGCAGTGGGCTCCCTCTCCCGCTTGCGGGGGAGGGTTGGGGTGGGGGGCGTCTCCGCGTCGGGATTATTGAGATTGGGGAGGATATCCCGCCG